>DAIESR010000497.1 GCA_027346205.1 Beijerinckiaceae bacterium | reverse complement strand
AAGAGCCTCATCGTCGAAGATATGATGGGTCTGCCAGTACAGGTGAATGGCAAGAAGCGGGCGGATCTCGTCATCGAACGCAATGCCGATGCGACCACGATCGAACATGCGGCGCTGGCGCTCGAAGCCATCCAGCGCGCGCTTGAGGGCAAATCGGTGAAGAAGGTCATCATCGTCCCGCAGAGGATCGTCAATGTGGTCGCATGAGCGGGAGAGCGAAGGAAGGTCGATAATGCGCCGGCTCGCTTGGCCTCTCTTTGCAATTCTGCCAGCGCTTCTGCTCGCCGGCTGTCTGCATCCGCTTTATGGGACCATGGCCGATGGCGGTGCTGTCGCCGAAGAGATGAAAGCCATCGAGGTCGAGCCTGTGCCCGCCCGGCTCGGACATTATCTCGGCGATGCATTGATCTTCGCCTTGAACGGCACAGGCTCGCATGTGCCGGCAAAATACAAGCTGATCGTCACGCCGCATGAAGGCGTGCAGACGCCGCTCATTGATACGGTGACCGGCCTCGCTTCGGCGGCGACCGTCATCGTCACCGCCAATTATGTTCTCGTTCCCCTGGATGGCGGCGTGCCGATCACCCAGGGCACCGCTTTCGTTGCGGCGAGCTATGATCGAACCAGCCAGAGATTTTCCGACATTCGCGCGGCCCGCAATGCCGAACAGCGCGATGCCCGCCAGCTCGCCGATCAGATCCGCATCCGGCTCGCCGCCGCGCTCGCGACACGGACCTGAATTCGGCTCATTCGGCTCAATGACATGGTGGCAATCAAGACGTCCGACGCCGAGCGGTTCATCACGAGGCCTCCGGCGAATGTCTTTCTCTATCTCGTCTGCGGTTCCGATGCTGGACTCGTCAGCGAAAGAGCCCAGGCGATCGTCGCCCATGCGATCGACGACCCTAAAAATCCGTTCCAATTTCTGCGCCTGAACGGCGACGACCTCTCAGCCGATCCGCTGCGGCTGGCCGATGAGGCCAATACAGTGCCGCTCTTCGGCGGCCGCCGGGCGATCTTCATCGAATCGCAAGGCAAGGGCTTCCTCACAGCGATCGAGCCGGTGCTGCATATGCCGCCGCGCGATTGCACCATCGTGATCGAAGCCGGCAATCTGAAACGCGACGCGCCCTTGCGTCGGCTTTGCGAAAAGGACGCAAATGCCGCCGTCCTCGAATGCTATCCAGATTCGGCTAAGGATCTCGTCCAACTCGTCGAAACGGAGCTGCGCGCCGAGGGCCTTGCGATCGAGCCAGACGCCAAGGCGCTGCTCATTTCTCTGCTCGGCCAGGATCGCCTCACGACCCGTTCCGAAATCGCCAAGCTCACCCTCTATGCGTGCGGTGCGAAAGAGGTGACGGTAGAGCATGTCGAAGCCATCGTCGCGGACGCTTCCGCGCTGGCGCTCGACAAAGCGATAGACGGGGCTTTCGAGGGCGATTTCGCCGCCGTCGAGGGAACAGCGGAGCGGGTTTTTTCGGAAGGCGGAGATTACAATGTGCTGCTCGGCGCGGCCTTGCGCCATGCTACGCTCTTGCACCGCATGCGGCTCGACGCCGAAGCCGGCCGATCGGCAACGCCTACACCCGGTTTCGGCGGATTTCGCCGCACGGCAACGCTCGACCGGCATGTGCGAGCCTGGTCCTCGCCGAAGCTCGCGCGCGCCATAGAGATTCTGAGCCAGGCCATCGGCAAGGCGAGGCGTGAGCCTGTGCTCGCCGACATGATCACTGTCCGCGCGCTTTGGACGGTCGCGCTCGCGGCAAGGAGTAAATCTGGATAATTTCAGAAGATCAGCGACTTACCGCGCAACAAAGCTGCAGCAAAAGGACATGGATGGCCGTCCCCGGACTTGATCCAGGGATTGATCCGGCCATCCAAACGCCAGGTCAGACCTTCAGCTTGCGACAGAGGTCATCGAGCTGTTCCAGCGTCTTATAACGAATCCGCACTTCCCCGCCCTCGCCATGAGGCGCAATACTTACCAAGAGCCCCAAAGCATCGGTGAGTGATTTTTCAAGCGCCCGCGTATCGGCATCCTTGTCTTCCGGTGCAGCGACTTTGCGAGCAGCGCGTTCCGAGGATTTCTGCGCGATCTTTTCGACATCGCGCACCGATAGGCCTTGTGCGACGATCCGGTCGGCGATCGAATCGGCATCGGCCATTGTGAGCAGCGCCCGCGCATGGCCGGCGGAAAGCGACCCATCGGCCAAGAGATGCTTGGTCCGCTCCGGCAATTTCAAAAGCCGCAGCGTGTTGGCGACATGGCTACGGCTCTTGCCGATGATTTTCGCAAGCTCCTGCTGCGAATAGCCGAAATCGTTCTCGAGCTGCTGATAGCCCTGCGCCTCTTCGAGCGGATTGAGATCCATGCGCTGAACATTCTCGATGATCGCAAGTTCGAGCGCTTGCTTGTCATCGGCCTCGACCGCGATGATCGGAACTTCATAGAGGCCAGCCCTTTGCGCGGCACGCCAGCGGCGCTCACCGGCGATGATCTCATAGAGATCAGCGATGCCCGGGATGGTCCGCGCGAGGATCGGCTGGATGATGCCCTTTTCCTGGATCGAATGGGTGAGATCTTCGAGCTCAGCCTCGTCGAAGGATTTGCGGGGGTTGCGTGGATTGGGCCTCAAAAACTCGATCGGGATTTTCTTCTGGCTCCGGGCGCGCGCGATCGCCGCCGATTCCTCGCCCGTGTCTCCGATGAGGGCCGCAAGCCCACGTCCCAGCCGTGGCCGCGCTTCTTCCGCCATTTTCGCTGCTTTCATTTTTGCCGATCCATCCATCCATCAAAGGCTCACGCCGCACGAAGCTGCCGCTCACGCTGAATCACTTCCGAGGCGAGCTTCAGATAGGCCTGGCTGCCGCTGCATTTGAGATCGTAGAGAAGCACCGGCTTGCCATGCGACGGCGCCTCGGAAATCCGCACATTGCGCGGAATGACTGTCTGATAGACTTTCTCGCCCATGAAGCCGCGGACATCGGCGACGACCTGGGCGGCAAGATTATTGCGCGGATCGAACATGGTCAGGACGATGCCATGGATCATCAGATTGGTGTTCAAGGTCTGTTTGACTTGATCGACGGTCGCGAGGAGCTGCGAGAGACCTTCGAGCGCGAAGAATTCGCATTGAAGCGGCACGAGAACGCTGTCGCAGGCCGCAAGCGCATTGATGGTGAGGAGATTGAGCGAGGGTGGGCAGTCGACGAGAATGTAGGAAAAACGCAGCTCTTCCGGCAGGCTTTCCCGTTCTTCCGCCAGGCGCTGGATCGCGCGCTTGAGACGATAGGCGCGATCGCGATCGGCAGCGATCTCCAGCTCGATGCCGAGCAGATCGAGAGTCGACGGCGCCAATGAAAGCCGCGGAACGACCGTGCGTTGAATCGACGCCTTCAGCGGCTCGTCACCCATCAGCACCTCATAGGTGGAGATACCACGGTGGCGGCGATCGATCCCGAGCCCGGTGGATGCATTGCCATGCGGATCGAGATCGATGATCAGCACGCGCTCACCAATGGCGGCCAAGGCCGTGCCGAGATTGATGGCGGTCGTCGTCTTGCCTACTCCGCCCTTTTGATTGGCAAGGACAAGAACGCGTAAACCTGGGGACAGCGACACGCCTCTTCTCCCTGCGCGAAAAGATCGAGAGCTTCTTTATCCTGATGACGTGGATCAGCTCTAAAGTTTCACGTCCGCTCGCGGCGAGGCTATCCGATTTCTCACGACCAGCAGCCGCGCCGAAGGCAGTGTCGCACTTCGAATCAACGAGAAATCATAATTTGCGAAAGTACCGGGCAGGTTTGAATCGGTCAATTCATCGTCGAGACGTTCCCCCTTGAGAAACAGACCGACGGCGCCTTTTTCGAGCAAATCACCCGCATAGGCGAGAAGCATCGGCAAGGGCGCAAGCGCCCGAGCGCTCACAGCTTCGATCGGCTCGCTGAGCGTTGGAAGAATCTCCTCGACTCGGCCCTGATGCACCACAGCCGGCGCTTGTGTTTCACGTGAAACTTCGCGCAGAAAAGCGCATTTGCGCTGGTCGCTCTCGATCAGATGGATTTTTGCACCCGACACATCCGCCAGCCTTATGGCCGTGACGAGGCCCGGAAAGCCGCCGCCCGAACCGAGATCCACCCAGAGGCGCGCGGCAGGCGCCGCCGCTTGGACCTGAAGCGAATCGGCAAAATGCCGGCTCCAGAGCCGCGGTAGAGTCGAAGGCGAAACCAGATTGATCACCTTCTGCCATTTGCGGAGCAGTTCGGCATAAATGGCGAGGCGCGCCTCGGTTTCGGGCGGAACCGGACAAAGTTTCAGCGCGGCAGCGCGATCGCTGTCGTTTGTTGATGCGGTCTTTTGACGTTTTTTCTCGGACATGGATGAGTAAATGCCTGGATGGCACCAAAATTACCCTGCCGCTCTGGCCCGTGGCGCCTTCTGCCGTCTTATCTCCCCGGCAAGAAGCGTGAGCGCCGTCGGTGTCACCCCTTCGATCCTTCCGGCCTGTCCCAAGGTTCGCGGCCGGATGCTTGCCAGCCTCAGCCGAACCTCGTTCGAAAGACCCTGCA
>DAIESR010000494.1 GCA_027346205.1 Beijerinckiaceae bacterium | reverse complement strand
CAGAGCCTGAAGGCATATCTGGATGCGCTCCGGCTCGTAGACACCCTGCGCGATATGCGGACGCTTGCCCCGTTTGTAATCAACGGGGGTCACGACGCCATCCTCCGCCTCGGCAATGTCGAGCTTGGCGATGACCCCCAAATTGGTGGAGGAGAGCGTCAGCGACCGGCTGACGACCTTTTCGCTTGCCAGCGCATCACCAGTCTCCAGCGCCTGCGGCGCCGGAAGCGGTGCGCTGGGCTTGTCGACGCGGGCGTGAACGCGCTTGCCCTCGACGGTATCACCAGTCTCCGACCATTCGCCCTGTGTCCACATGAGATAAGCCAGACGCGGGCAATAGACGAACTCGTTCACCATCCGCGCCGGAATGAGCGGCGTGTCGCCGCTTATTGGCGGCGCGGGAAGGTGGAATTCGAGCTGAGTGTCGGTCGGCATCGCTGTGCTCCATCTAAGAGAGCGGCCGTGCGCGCGCGAAGTTCATGAACTTTCCGACCGATATGCGCTGCGCGACGACAACATGGTCGACTCCCAGATGTTTGAGCCCTTCGGGTTTGCGCAAGTTCGGATGGGAAAGCAAAGCACGGATGGCAGTCAGCGTCGCCGCATCACGCCAGATCGGAAAAGCAAAGGAAAAGCCGTCTACCCCGGACATGCCGCCGATGACGGTGGGGCGGACGCGTCCCGCCCGCATCTCGGGAACGAGAGTGAGTGCGGCTAGTCCGACGGCCGCAAGACGATTGGCGCCATGCTGCGTATGCGCCTTGTAGGCGGCATCAGTCGGATCGCCGGCCATCAGGGAATAACGGACATCTTCCGCCGGGTCCCAGCGGAAAGAAAAAGTCGGATCGTCGCGGCGCCAAGGCTGGAACAGCGCCTCGGCCAGGCACTGGGATGCGGACAACCTAACAGCGCTTCTTCCTTTTCCGCGAGGCGGCGGTGCTGCTTCGCGCGGCACGCCGGCGAGCCGTTCAAGGAAATGCTGATGACCCTGGCCGAAGAGGAGGCACAACGGCGTCGGGTCCACCGGTTCTGTTTTGTCATCCTTGATGGCCGAGTCGCTCATCAAACCCGCCAGGAGGTCGATGCGCTCGCGACGATCCGCACAAGACGCCGTCGCCTCCCGCGTCAGCAGCTCGCGACACTCCTTCCGCGAGTAGTTCAAGTCTTTGCGGTCATCGAATTCATAACCTGCCGCGACCGTCTCGATCCCCTCGGCGGCGACTCCTGAGATTTGCTCAGCGGTGACTTCCCGCGCGAGAACCAGCCGCGGCCTAAGCGGCGGCCAGTCGATGTCCCAGGCGGCACGCGGATACAGTGTGTCGTCCGCGGTTTCCAAAGCCCGCAAAAGTCCCAGCAGCGCGAGAAAGGCGAGCAGGTTGTCCGGCTCCAACCCGTCGAGGCGATGCGATTTCGCGGCGGTCATTCGCCCTCCTCCTCGGCACGGGTCCGAGCTTCTTCGGAAGCACGATGGTCGGCAAGGCGGAGGATCGCCTCCATGCGCGCTAGTTCCCACACGCCGTAACGAGCCTTGAGCCGTGCGAAAAGCGAGGACCAATCGAGGCCATTCCAGTCGAAGGCGAGAGACTGCGGCCCAACGTCCGGCGCCCTTTCTTCGGGATCTCGATGCGGAAAGAAAGGACGTCCATAACCGTGGTGAGAGCCGACGAGCCAGAGGACGAGATCGGGATCACCGGCCTGCGCCAAGCCCGCATGCGCGCATGCAAGCCTGACCGACAGCGCCTCGTGCCGCCAGCGATCAGGCAACCCCGCTTTTTCCCGCGCCACGGGCGGCAGCACACGGCCGGATTTGGCGAGAATGTTCTTCTCGTCTTCGTCGTCGAAGCCCAGTGGATCGCTGAAATGCAGCCAGGCCTGGAAGCGTGGATCGCACTTTCCTTGGTCGTGAAGGAGACCTGCAAGTTTCAGATCCGTGACGAGTCCGGCCGGCAGACCTGCGCGTTTCGCAAGGTCTTCGGCTTTGCATTCGACATCGCGGCTGTGCTGATCCAACGAAAGCGGGAAATCGAAGATCGATCCGGCCGAATCGTCTTCGGTGGAATTGGGACGCCCGTCTTCATCGCCATTGGTGATCTTCCGCTCTTCACGGATTTTAACCCCGAAAGGCGCTAAGAATACCAGCCCACGGGGCTCGCCCTTCTCATTTTCTCCATAGAGATCGAAATCCACGACGACGCTGGGCTTTCCCCGCTTGCCTTTGGCGTCTTCGAGCTGCTCAAGTGCTTTCCTGATCTCCACAGGCAGCTTGAGTTCAAGCAGGGCTTGCCTGACCGTCTCCGCATTTTCCCCCTGCAATTCGGCCAGCATTCCAGCGAGCATCTCGTCGCTCACATGTTGCCCGGACAACCCCAGCGCGACGCGTACGGCAAACTTCTTTTGTGCGAAGGGTTCGGCTGCTTTCTGCGCCACATCCTCAGCGGGCACCAAAGACTCGGGATTCCAGCCGAAGGTGTCCACGCCTCCATAGGTTGCCGGAACGATGATGGTATCGCCGGGCCTAAGCGCGAAAGGGTCTATCCATTGCGAACGCTCGTCCTCTCCTCTCCAGCGGAAGACGCGCCTTCTCTCGCGCCCTTCATCGTCATCTGGCCCTTGAGTCGGAACGTCCGCGACATCGGCAGCCGATTTGCGGCGCCCGTCAAGCCAGTGCCTTACTGTCCAGATCGGCAGTTCGATCGCTTCGCGCGAGCGCGGCGGAACAACCGTCAGCAGGCGGATCAAATCCTGATCGTCCGAAGCGGGGTCGATGTCCGCCCGCCAAACGATTGTGATCGAATCCGGCTGGCGAGCCGGACCATGCAGATACAGCGCCACATCCGGTTCGGCTGCCGGGATCGGCGCGGTCTGGCTCAGGAGATCGAGATGGGCGGGGAGAAGAACGGGCGCGTCCGGTTTTTCCGTCAGCGCCAGATGATCTGGCGGCGTCAGCGCGTCCATCTTGTCAATACCGAAATCGACAGATAATGCGCCATTTTCTTTTTTCGCGATGCCGGCAAGATATTCCCAGGCCGGCTTGATCGCCTTGCCATAGACGGGATCGTCCGCCCGCGCCGAAATATCGGTTCTGTCCGCGATGATTGCCGCATAGGGCTTGATGTCGCGGCCAGCGCGGTTGAGCCGGCCGAAACGCTGCCGCAGGGAGTCGACCGGGGCAGCCTCAGTGATGAGCGCGTCGAGATCGATATCCACGCCGGCCTCGATACATTGGGTCGCAACGAGAACGAGCGGCCGTTCGCGCTCACGCGATTCGCTGGTGCGGATCGGCTTCAGCTTTTCAACGAGATCGTCCCGGTCCACCGGCCTTGCTGGTCCGATCATCAGAACGACTTCAGGAATTGGCTCTTCTGCAGCACCGTCCTCCGGCTTTTCCGGAAACTGCTTCCTGAGTTGCGCAAAAACCTCCCGCGCCCTGGCAACACGGTTGACGACCACACCTATCGCCGGTCGCTGAACGCCATTTTGGCTGTCTTTGAAGTGCTTGAGTCCCTCTTTGATCTGATTGACAACAACCGGCGCGCGGCGCGCAGGGTCTTTCGCACTGCTACCGCTCCCGTCATCCGCATCATCGATTTCGGTCGCCTCCTCCGTCTCCTTTCTTGATTTGGCGGGCGCAACGAGCAGCGCAGGCTTTTCGGCTTCCAGCCGCTGCCTCAGAATCGGGTTTGCCCTGTCGTCGTCGTCGAGCGAAAAGACATCTTCCGACTTTTCTCCAGGCGTGGCGGAAAGACGCGCAAAACCCCAAGGCGCGACACCTTTTTCCTTACGCCATTTCTCTCCGCGGTAGCGTTCAACCCAGTCTAGCGTCTGCCTGAACGGCTCGGCGAGATGTGCCTCGTCGAGCAGAATAAGACAATCGGAGCCGATCAGGCCGGCATGGACAGGCTTCATGGAATCGGAAACGCCATAGCCACGAAACAGGAGACGCGAGCCGACCTGATCGACGGTGGAGCACAACACCGTCGGTTGCGAGGGCGTGCGCGCCCAATCGTCCTCGCGTGGGATGCCGCCGCGCAGGCGCCGCGCGATGAGCGGCGGCCCATCGCCGGAAAGCACCTTGAGACGCTCGGCCACACGCGCGGTCACATCGCCGGCCGGCTCGGCAAGCGCCGCTTCAAGCATGCGCGCCCGTTCAAAGGCATCATCCACCACCAACCGGCGGTCCACGACGAAGGCGATGCGGACGGGGGCGCGCCGCTCCGCGAAGCGATCGGCTTCCAGCGCCAGATGAAACAGAGCGATATCGATCGCCGCCGTCTTGCCCGATCCGGTCGGCAGATCCAGCGTGTGGGGCCACTCGCCTTTCGTCGCCACCTGCGCAAGCAGCCGCTTCTGCCACGGAAACGGCGGGTAGCCGTGAACTTCCTGAAAGAAGGCGCTGAAGTCGTCAGCGGCTAGCATCGGCACCCTCACGATCGATAGGGCGACACAACCCCAATCCGACGAACCGTCCCGCGCCCAGGATCACTGGGCCGTCGATGGGCTCGGCAAAGCGGATCACGGCATGGGCAAGCTGACGGCTGGCCAGCGACGGCGGCAAGCGCCAGTTCATCCAGCGCGGCGATTTGCCGGAAGGATAGGCGGATGGCGCGCCCTCAATAGCCGAATGCTTGTCAACGACGACCGCCTCCGGTTCCGGCAGCCCGATATTGCGACATGCCGCGACGATCTGTCCGGCGGACTCTTCCTGACGCGCGGCCCCTTTCTCTTTCAGGTGCCGGTCGAGCACGATGGGCGTCACCGTCGCAAAGACAAACGCCGGTCCGGTGTAAAGCGCGGGATCGAGCGACCGCTTGTCCGCCGGCGGCTCGAAGGTCGGCGAAAGACCAATCGAAAAGGCGGAACTGGCGGACGTTCCCGACTTTGACGTCAGGGTGAGAATCCGTCGACCCCGCTCTTCATCAACAGGCGAAAGGTTCCGCATGACTTTGCGAAACGCTCCGTCCGCCTCTATTCCGTCGTCCGCTGGCGGAATGAGCGCGAAACCCATCACATGACCATCGGCATAGGGAAAGCCGGCGAACGCCAACGGAATGATTGCAAGGTGCGGTGCGCGGGCTGGCGCTCCATCCGCCGCGTGGCCGCTGACTACCTCGGGGATTTTGTCTTCGAGTCCGATCTGCTGATATCCGCTGAGGAGTGTATCTCGCAGCGTTTTGGCGACGAGAGCACACGCGCGTACATCCGGCATATCGCCTGTGACATGCTCGAGAATCAGCCAGCGATTTCCACCGCCGAACAGATTTGACCGCGCGACTTTCGCCTCCGGCTCCGGCTGGACGCGCGCGCCCTTTTGCGGCCGGTCTTTCTTGTCGGCCGATTTCTCGAAACGGACATAGGCTTGGCGCAACTCCTCCAGGCGCCCCAGATAGACATCGCGCTGAGGTCGCTTTGCTGCGCCCCATTCCCACGCGCCTTGGTTCAGCAGAAAGCGGCAGCGCGTCAGACTGGCGGAGTGGCCGATATAGGCCGTGTCGTGGGCCAAAGCCTGCAACGCAGAGAGCATCGCCTCATCGGGTTCTGCGTCGGGCCAACACAGGCGGATGACGGGATCATGCGGCCGCGCGGCGGGAAAGCGGCGCGGTTGGCGGCTGCGCAAGGCAGGCAAGACTCCCTTGGCATTCTTCTGCTTGTCACTGCGAGGATCGTTAGGGGGAACAAAAGCGACAACGCTCGTGCGCGCCTCCGCATCCGACGCGAGAAGACGCGGAACTGAAAGCATCTCCAACCATTCGAGCGCTCTGCGCTCTTCCTCCCGTTCGCCCCGCGCAGCCCAACTGGCGACCAACGCGGAGAAGATGCGATCGGGCTGTGGCGGCCAGTCCGGTGCTTTGCTGTCAGGACCTATGGCGGCAAACGAGACGCCCAGCAGATATTCGACCTCAAGAATGAGACTCATTCTGGCTCGCCCCGTCCTCATCGCCACCTTCAAGCGCGAGGGCCAGTTTCTGGCTCTCGCGAACGATTTCAATGAGCTTGTCCTGGGGCTTGAGCTTCAGTGGTTCGGGCGAGAGGGCAAAGCCGGCGCTTTGCGCGGCATGGTATACCGCATCGTAAAACGCTCGCGCTTGTGCGCGGTCGATGACGATTGCTTCCGTCGAGCCATCAGAACGCACCAACTCGAGCGGCGCACGCCCGTCGCAGACGAGGTCGCAACGCGATCGCAGTGCGTAGCCACGCGCATCCTGCTCGATGAGCGCGACAAGCCCAAGGGCCATGAGCAAGCTGCGCCCTGCCACGTCCTTCTCGGCGCCGCCAAAATGCAATCGGCGCAGCGCCGCAAAACTCAAGACGAAGCTGTGCTCGATGTGGTCGCAGGTCACGCCGAGCGGCTGAACCGAAGGAGCGATATTCCCATGGTTGATCTCGGAGGGCCTGACCTCCTTTGCATTCTTGCCGGCGCTTGCCTTCGTCGTGCTCCAGCCGTCTTCGCCCTTGAAGACTTTGACCTTTCTAAGCACTCCCAAGGGATCTATGCGACTGCCGGTGCGCCGGCCCGATGTTTGAATTTCGACTTCACCGGTTCGCTGGTTCACGACCACGTCTTCGACCGGCACATCGATACCGACGATTTCGGAGATCAGGCAACGGGAAAACTTGGCACCGAGGCCGCCGCCTTGCCCGGTCGAATGCCACGCCCCGAACAAGAGCGCCGTCGGCGACGTTTCAAGCAGCGCCACCGCATCCGCCGCTTTCGCCTTGGCGAGACGCTGGCCGACATCGCTCTCCATGAAGGGGATGCCCTTGTATAGACTGTCACGCAGAATGGCGTCGTAGACGCGATGCGGGGCGTCTAGCGACGTGATCTTGCTGATACCGTCGAGCTTGGCTTCGGTAAAATCGACTTCGACATAGGGAATAGGAATGCCGTCAGAGATGGCGGCGAGCAGGCATTCCTCGAGTCGATTTGCCTGAGACTGCACGCTGTCGATCAGGACACACCAGATGTCCGCCGCGTTGAGCCGCCGTCGCTCATAGACGTGCCTGGGCGGCGCATTTCGCCCTTCACCGGGATAGGTCGGCGGAAAGATCTTATCACCTTTGCCACCCACAGGCTGAAGCACCTGCCGGCGGCGCAGGGCGGCACCTTCGGCCACCATGCCGTTCAGTTTATCGATATCCATGTGCCCCCCTCTATCGCCGATGGCGACCCCTGTCCGCGGCGCCAGCACCCAACGACACTTGAAATGTCCGTCTATTAGCCGTACATAATAGCCGCGTTCCGGGTGCAACTCAAGGTATGCGAGAGATGTCAGGAAAAGCCACGACCAAGGCGCGAGATGAGCGGCTGGAGGCACGGGTCTCCCGCGACCAGAAGGCGTTGTTCCAGCGCGCCGCCGAGCTGCAGGGGCGCACGCTGACAGATTTCGTGATCGCCAGCGTGCATGACGCGGCCGTCCGCGTCATTGAGGAAACGCACACGATCCGGCTGAGCGCCGCCGACAGCCGGGTCTTCGCGGAGGCGCTCCTCAATCCGCGAGAGCCGAACGCTCGGCTCAAAGCGGCCGCGCAACGATACCTCAAGCTGATCAGCGCTTGAGTGGCGTCCACTACGACGGCGCTGCGTATCGAGCCTTTAGCGGATCGGCACGATCGAGAGAGCTTCGCCAGCGGCGTTGAGCCGCTAGATAGGTATCTGCGACACCAGGCGGGACAGGACGCAAGACGGCGGGTCGCCTCGTGCTTCGTGTTGGTCAGCGATGGTGATCGTGTTCCGATCGGCTATTACACGCTTGCGGCGACCAGCATCGCTCTTGCCGAATTGCCCGAGGCGCTTGCGAAGCGCCTACCGCGCTATCCGGTCGTCCCCGCGACGCTGATGGGACGGCTGGCGGTTGATACGCGCCGCCAGGGGCGAGGACACGGCGAGTTCATGCTCCTCGATGCCTTTAGCCGCGCGCTGCGGAACGAGATCGCGTCCTACGCCTTCGTCGTCGACGCCAAGGACGACAAAGCAGCGCTGTTCTATCAACGCTACCGCTTCAGATTTCTTGTCGAAGGAGGCCGAAGGTTATTCATCCCGATGGCCGAGATCGCCAAATTGTTTTCGTAGCATTCCGAAGATGGCGTTCCGCGCTCGTCCGAAAAATGTGGACATATTTCTGACGGACCGAAAACCAGACGATCTTTCGCGCGCGGCTTTCCACGTAATCGGTTCATATGCATTTCGCCGTGCTAGCGCTTGAGAGTGAGCCCACTGACCCAAGACTTTGGCGGCTTGCGCCTTCTGCAACAGTTCGCCTCGGCGTTAGATCCCCACTCGGCGAATTTGGATTGGACGTCCGAATCGTAGCCACGCTACGACAACTTACACTTTCTCAAAGACTGCACGATGCGCCACGCCCGCTAGATCATCGCGAAAACCGCGCCGATCGGGCTATTTATTACCCCTCCCACCACATTTTCGAGAACTTCCGTCCCCGGAAAAGACCAGCGCTATGCGCTCTATTTGACGGTCTTTTTGTTTCGGCTGGCGCGCATTTCAAGAAAGACCGTCAGAAATACCGTCAACCTATCCGGCTACTGACGCCAGAAACTGCTCAGCGCTTTATCAATTTTCTTTTTAGTTCAATAAGTTATGAGGTCACTGGTGGGAAACTGACGATGTATTGCCGATCATCCCTAATACTCGATAAGCCATTGGATTAAAAAGAAAAATTTCCAGTGGCTGTCATCCCCTCACTCCCACTCGATTAT
>DAIESR010000490.1 GCA_027346205.1 Beijerinckiaceae bacterium | reverse complement strand
ACAACGATCTCGATGCGATGGGCGGCGATCCGAAGCGGATCGGCGAAATCCGTACCGCCAAGGCCGTTCGCGCCTATACTTTCGATACTGCCCAGCCGCTGCTCTATGCATGGACGTTCGCGCCAGATGCCGACGCTGAGCGGCATGCGCGCGCAATCTGCGGGATTGCCGACAACCTTTATCAACTGGGCCGCGGCGTCGACATGGCCTGGGCGACGGGCGAGGTTGTCGACGAAACAGACGCTCGCCTTCGCGCGAATGGTGGCGTTCAGTGGCGTCCCAACCGAGGGGGCAGCGGCGCAGAGCTTTCCTGTCCTCGCCCCGGTTCGCTGGCGAGTTTGACGGAACGTTTCAATGCGATGCGCCAGCGGTTCAGGAAAATTGGAGCGGACGAGAAGACCAATCTGCTTTTTGCGCAAGCACCGAAGCCACACTTCAGGCAGGTTCGATACAATAGCCCATCTGCATTTCTTCTCTTCGAGATCAGGAACGCCGATGGTTTCGTGCCGCAGCCCCTTGAGTACGCCGTTGCGCTAACGGAAAAGGTCAGGGATTTGGCCGTGAAGCGGCTGAAAGCTTCCGCATGGCGGCGGGATGATCCGAAACGGGAAGCCTTGGCCGACAAAATCTTTATCGGCCGCGATTCACAGGAAGCCGACAAGGCGCGCCGCATCCGCATCGCGCCGCTACCGTCTATCGGCCATGCCCAAACGGAACGCTCGATCCGACGCGTGCTCGTTGCCGTGCCGCCGGACTGTTCCATCACGACCAGCGATCTCGCCTGGGCGTTCTCTGGTCTTGCGCTCGGTTTCGATCCGGAAACCGGCGAGGTGCCGGATGATGGCGCGGAACTGGTTTCGGCCGACGACCGCAAGATGCTCGTGCATTACAGCGTCGAAGACGCTGAACCCGCGCGTCTCTGGCGTACCGTCACGCCTGCGGCCTTGCCAGAGCACGCCGCGCGGCGGCGGATCGACCCCCGCCGGATACGCGAAGAGGCGAAGGGCGGCGCCGAACGTCTGCGCGAGCACGCGGCAGCGGAATGGGCCGTGCGACAGACGCTACGCCATGCGGACATCGGCGTATCCGTGCAGGCGGTCCGCGTGCAGCGTGAGCCTTTCGAGGCCAGAGGGAAACGCGCGGAAGCCTTCGCGTTCGGCACGCGCTTTGCCAAAGAGCGACTCTGGCATGTCGAGATCGGGTTTGCGCGGCCCGTCCCCGGTCCGCTGCTGATCGGCGACGGCCGTTATTTGGGCCTCGGCTTGATGGCGCCGGTTCGGCACACGGATGGGGTGCTTGCCTTTGCCATCGCGCACGGATTGACAGATCAGGCCGAGCCGCTCGGTCTCACACGCGCCCTGCGCCGCGCCATCATGGCCCGTGTGCAGGAAAAGCTGGGGAAGCACGACACACTCCCTGTCTTCTTCACTGGCCATGCGCCCGATGGCGCCCCGGCGCGATCGGGCAGACATGAGCATCTCGCGTTTTTGTTCGATGCGCCACGCAAGCGATTATTGATCGTCGCACCGCATATTCTTGCGCGTCACGAAGCTTTCAGCGATGAGAGCCAACATCTTCGTACGCTCGCGGGCGCTCTTGATGGGCTTCACGAATTGCGCGCTGGTCCGGCGGGAAGGGTCTCGCTCGTCTCCCATCCCATCAACATCGAGGATGATCCTCTGTTCGCGCGCTCCAAGACCTGGGAAAGTCTAACCCCCTATCGTGTGACGCGGCACGCGAAGCTGAGGGACGCGGCGGCGGCGCTTGAAGCTGATCTTCTCGCCGAATGCCGACGCGCCGGACTCCCGCAACCGCGGGTCGAGGTCGCCAAGACCTTTGCAAAGCCGGAAGTTGGGCTGTTCGGCCTCGCAAAGCTCAGGTTTCACGGCGCCACGGCAGGACCGGTGCTTCTAGGCCGCGATCGCCATTTCGGCGGCGGGCTGTTCGTGGGAACCAGGTAAGACGAACGATTTCGGGGGCGAGCGCGATGACCGACAACCAGCTCGAATTTCACCTCCCTGCACCACCGATCAGCGGCGATACCCCGTTCATTCCGGCGCGAATGGTGAATGAGTTCGTCTATTGCCCCAGGCTTGCCTATCTTATGTGGACGCAGGGCGAGTGGATGGAAACACGTGACACGGTTGAAGGTAATCGTGTTCACGCCCGGGTTGACAAGCCCGGCGCACCGCTTCCGGCGCCGCAGGCGCTGGAGACTGGTGATGCGCTGGCAAGCGAAAAGGTCGTCAGCCGGTCGCTGACGCTCTCCTCCACCACCTTGGGGGTCATCGCCAAGCTCGACATTGCCGAGGCGGAGGATGGCGTCGTGACCCCCGTTGATTACAAACGGGGCAAGCGTCCGCATATCGCGCAGGGTGTCTACGAGCCGGAGCGCATCCAGATATGCCTTCAGGCTCTG
>DAIESR010000474.1 GCA_027346205.1 Beijerinckiaceae bacterium | reverse complement strand
ACGGGGATGGAGTCCCCCAAAACCGCCGTTCCGGCTGATGACTCCTGCCAACGCGCAAGCCGCGCGAGCAGGAGTTTTTTTATGAGTGACCGTCAGCCGGCCCCATCCAGTTCTGTCAGGCATGTCGTCCGTCATCCCCTTTCTCACGGGAGCGCGTCATGACGAGCGTATGGGCACTTGCGGCGTTATGGCTCGCCCTTGCCCTGGTGGCGAGCCTGCTCTCGATCTGGCTGAGGATTTCGACCGCGCTCTCCTTACCGACAAAAGTCTGCAAAGCCTTGCGCGCCCTATTCCAATCGATCAGAAAAACGATGCGCGAGCCGAGGAATTCTAGAAAATGATGAAGCGCCGGCTCGTCGGCTGCAACATGGCTGCCGGTGACCAAATAAAAGACATCCTCTTCGCCGATCGCCTGTGCGCTCTGCTCGGCAAGCGGACTCCATTCCACATTATGTCCCTCGAACAGAGAGATGAAGAATTTCGCGCGCAGACGATGCACGTCCGTATAGGTAACGCTCACCTGTCTGTTCTCGACATGGACGACCAGCACATGCGCATCGGTCGTGCCTATGTCGTTCTGGATCGTGAGCCTCGTCCCCACGCGCACAGCCGTCGTGCCGAGGCCCGGATGACCGAAGGCGAGACCGGCGGTACGATTGAGCCCTGCCATGAAGGCTTTGATATGTGCGCGATCCTCATCCGTGACGTGATGAACGCGGGCACCATCGATCGTCTCGACGGCCGTTTCGGCAGCGAGCGCATTGATCGCCTTATGCGCATCCATGACAAGGAGATGTATGCTGTCGCCGCCGCCACGACGCGCCGAGGTCATCGCATCGATCTCATGAACTGCAAGCTCGTCATTGTCAGCAGCCGGCATGGCAGCGATCAGGGCCGCGAGACGCTCTTCAAGGGCCCCGCCTATCTCCGCATCATCAGCATCGAGCGGTGCCAGCATCAGCGCCAGATCCGCCGCGATCCCTTTCACCAATTCCTTCGCGCCAGGCACGAGAATGCGGTCCAGAGACAGTGCCCGTGCACCTGCGACCGTTGCATCATACTGGGGTTCGGTCAGTCCAGCGGAACGTCGTTCGGCCTCGAAGCCGCGCGCTGGCACCTCAGGACGACGGCTATGGGCAACAGCCTCCTGCAACAATGTCAGCCTTAATTTGAGCCGGTCGTTCGCCGCCAGCGCATCCGCCAACAAACCAGGCAAGAGCAAAGCCCGCTCGCCCAGCTTTTCGACAATTTTAGTTTTTGCAGTCATCGTAGACCCAATGGTTGAAGCCAAACTTTGGGTTATTCAAACGCAAGGCAAGCTCGCGCGCCTTGCGCTAAATCATTCATCTAACTGTCATATTTCGCGCGCGATCGGGCTCGGCCATGTGAGACTCCCATGACGAGCCACTCACTACGCACCAAGACATGGACGTCTGTGTGTTTTCTCACAGACCGCTATCGCAGACTGATTTTTGATCGCTGTCTGGTATTTTCATGCATGATTGCACGAGCTTTATCCCGAATCGCGCTAAAAACCATCACTTGGAAATTTGGACATCAATTGAAAACTTGGACCATGACATTTTCAACTTTTTCAGAATCGTGACGTAACGCCGCCTTCCGAAGCATGCAAGAGTCCCTCATGTGCACGAACATGGGCACCAATCGAATTGCCGCTTCACTCGGACGCCCAAGCCGCCCCATTCTGGTCGCGGCCTTCAGCTTGATGGCCCTTGCAAGCGCCAAAGCTCAGGGCACCGCCGAGCAACGCGCCGCCTGCACGCCGGACGCTGTGCGGCTCTGCTCCGCGGAAATTCCAGACATCGCCCGCGTCACCTCCTGCATGCGCGCCAATCGGGCAAAGCTCAGCGCCCGCTGTCGCCTAGCCTTCGACAATGCGAGCCCGACTCGTGTTCATCATGGCGCCTCTCATCGCAAGACAGTCGTGGCTTATGCCCACCACCACTTGGCGCGACATCATCACTGGACCCGCTCCAGCGAAGCTCTCAGCACCGCCCAGGAAGTGATCGCCGGGATCGAGATGGCCTGCCAAAACCAAAGCATACCCGCCGAGTTTTGCGAGATGTCGCATCGCTTTGTTCAATCTGGGATAGCGGAAAGATTCACAAGCTCAGATATCGGCGAAAGCTTCACGACACCTGACATAGCTGGCCGCTACATGACTCCAAAGATGATGGAAGGCCTCATTCAATCATTCGCCCAATAGATCCAATCGCGCTCAAGCCTCGACATTGAGCTTATCGGACTTATCGAAGCTCTTCATCCGGTAAAATGCGATGGAGCCAACCCAGCTCACGACGAAAATGCCGATAATCCCATAACCCAATATCGCGAAATTGCCGTTCACCGTGCCGATCGTCTCCCAGAACACGCCTTTGAGCGCAAGCCTGTCGCCGAGCAGGCCCAATGTCTCGATGCCGCCGACGATAAGGGCGATCACCATCGACACGAATGTAATCGTCATATTGTAGAAGAGCTTGCGCATCGGCGTTTGAAAGGCCCATCCGTAAGCGCCGAGCATCAGCACGCCATCGGTCGTGTCCACGAGTGACATGCCGGCAGTGAACAGCAAAGGAAACACCATGATCGCGCCGATCGGCAATCCGCGCGACGCTTCGGCGGCAGAAATCCCGAGCACTGCGATCTCGCTCGCCGTGTCGAATCCAAGCCCGAACAGAAATCCGAGCGGAAACATGTGCCAGCTCTTCATGACGAGCCGGAAGAGCCTGCGGAAAATCCGCGCGAGAAAGCCGCGCTGCGCAAGCATGAGATCGAGATCCTCCTCGACGATAGGCTCACCGCGCCGCGCCCGCCGAAAGGTCCGAAAGATCGACATGAAGATGACGAGATTGCACAAAGCGATGGCGACAAGGAACAGTGCCGAGACCGATGTGCCGATCACGCCGCCCGCATGCTTGAAGGCATCGAACCTATCTTTCAAGAGCGTCGCCGTCAGAACGATGGCCATGGAGGCCAGGATCACGACCGAGGAATGGCCCAACGAAAAGTAGAACCCGACCGAAACCGGACGCCGCCCCTCATGCATCAGCTTGCGGGTCACATTGTCGATCGCGGCAATATGATCCGCATCGACGGCGTGCCGCAGACCGAAGCTGAAGGCGAGCAGAGCCGTGCCGAGAAGAACCGGCCGATCATGAAACTCTGCGAAGGCCCATCCCCAGGCGACGATGACCATCGCCGCCAGCAGCACATAAATGCCGATGAGCTTGCCGCGCACACTGGCATCCATGTCATCGAAAGTTCTGCGCAGAAAACTGATCATGCAGAGTCCGTCTAAGATGCTGGCCACGAGTGCTGCCGAAGAAGCCGTCGGACGGAGAAAAAAACCGCGCTTATCCGCGCAGCGCTCTATTGCGCCGCATCGAGCGCGGTCGCCAGGCGCGCGGCGCGCAGCCATGCGTACCAATCCTGCATGCCCTCCCCACTGCGCGCGGAAAGCCTGATCGACGTGATGTTCGGATTAACCTCGCGGGCCAGCGCCTCGCATCGCGCAATGTCGAAATCGACATGCGGCGCCAAATCGATCTTGCTGACGATCATCAGATCGGCAGCTCTGAACATATGCGGATATTTGAGCGGCTTGTCCTCACCCTCAGTCACCGACAGAACGACGACCTTGGTCTTCTCCCCGAGGTCGAACAGAGCCGGACAGACGAGATTTCCAACATTCTCGATCATCAGCACGGCGCCGAAAGCCGGCCGCAACTGCTCGACACCACGGCGGATCATATCCGCTTCGAGATGACAGCCAGTGCCGGTATTCACCTGCACGGCGGGTGCGCCGGCGGCCTTGATACGCAACGCATCATGAAGGGTCTGCTGGTCTCCCTCGATCACGCTGATCGGCATCTCATCCTTGAGGTCGCGGATCGTCCGTTCCAGCAGCGAGGTCTTGCCGGCGCCCGGCGAACTCACGAGA
The DNA here is from genome assembly GCA_027346205.1 of Beijerinckiaceae bacterium. Taxonomy (GTDB): domain Bacteria; phylum Pseudomonadota; class Alphaproteobacteria; order Rhizobiales; family Beijerinckiaceae; genus Methylovirgula. Next base: position 5,025 of record DAIESR010000474.1, on the reverse strand, counting down.
TTGAGAGCCAGAATTTCCCGTCCCTCGAACCAGGCCCGGTTGCGTTCCGCAAGGCGATCGTTCTTGGCGAGAACGGCGCGCTCCAGATCCACCGTCTCGCCATGTATCTGCACCAACGCGGTGACTCTCCCAGCTTCTTCCATCGCATGCGGATGATCATCATGTTCATGATGATGAAGATGCGGATGCGGGTGATCATGATGATGATGATGCGCGCCATCATGCGCATGGCTGTGATCCGCCGCGCCATGCGTGTGGCCGTGATCGTCCTCGTGGTCATGATGATGATGTTCGGGTTGGTCGCCACCCGCCGACATCGATCTCCCGAGGCGCTCCTCGGCGCCAGACTGAAGATTGGTCACGGTGACCTTCTCCGAATCTCCGCATCCGCATGTTGCACACATCACAGCACCTCCAATTCCATGCTTTTGATGTTGAGTTCTTCGCCCGCGAGCCGTTCGAGTCGATGCGATCCGCAGGCGCAGTGGCCAAAGATCTCGCCGAGCGCGATCTCGGCGCCGCATTCAAGGCAGCGGGCCCTACCCGGAATTTCGATGATGTCGAGTGCCGCGCCGTCAAGAGCGCTGCCCTGCGCCACGACATCGAAGCAGAAGCGGATCGCATCCGGCATGATCGCCGCGAGCTTGCCGACTTCGAGCGTCACGCGGCGCACTTTGCGGCCGGCCGCCTGTTCCGCCACGATCGCGACGATCGATTGGGTGATGCCCATTTCATGCATGATCGCACTCAGCAGATACGTGGCAATTGCTCGCCGACGAGCATGTCGACGATGCGCTTGCCGCCGAAATGAGTCTGCATCACCACGCGGCCGGCGATGCCTTGCGTAACATATCCAATGATGGCAGCGTCACGACCCAAGGGATGCGACGCCATGGCGGCCCGCGCCCGTTCCGCAGCGGCTGCCGGCACGACGGCAACAATCTTGCCCTCATTGGCGAGATAGAGCGGATCGAGCCCGAGAATTTCGCAAAAGCCCTTCACCTCTTCGCGAAAGGGCGTCGCTCTTTCATCGAGTTCTATGCCCACACCCGAGGCTTCGGCAATCTCATTGACTACTGTGGCGAGGCCGCCGCGCGTCGCATCGCGGATGAATTTCACTTCCGGACAGGCGTCGAGCAAAGCATCGATCAGCCCATTGAGGGGCGCGCAATCGCTCTCTATCGTCGATTCGAGGCAAAGGTCCCCCCGTGCCCCCAAAATGGCGGCGCCATGATCGCCGAGAAGGCCGTTGACGAGAATGGCGTCGCCTACCTCCGCGCGATGGGCGCCAAGATCCAAGCCGTCGCGGATCACGCCAATGCCGGCCGTATTGATGAACAGCTTATCGCATGACCCGTGGCCGACGACCTTCGTGTCGCCGGTGACGATGGCGATGCCCGCTGACGCCGCGGTCGCCGCCATGGAGCGCGCAACCCGTCGCAACAGATCGACTTCCACGCCTTCCTCGATGATCACGCTGCATGAGAGATAGAGCGGCTTGGCGCCCCCGACGGCGAGATCATTGACCGTGCCGCAGATCGCGAGCTTGCCGATGTCGCCGCCTGGAAATTCGATCGGATCGACGACGAAAGAATCGCTCGTGAAGGCCAGCCGATCTCCATGCCGCGCGAGGTCGGCGAGGCGAATGCGCGCCTGATCCTCCAACGGTGCGAGCATGGGATTGTCGAAGACCGAGACGAAGACATCATCTATGAGATCGCGCATCGCCTTGCCGCCACCGCCATGCGCGAGCGTGACCTTCGGGACATGGACACCGTCGCGCAGCTTGCGCTGCGGCCGCATGCCTTTCGCTGTTTCGAGCTTCGTCATGCCGCATCCACCACGAGATTGCCGTTGCGAGATTCGAAATCGCCATATTGATAATAGGCGGCACAGGCGCCTTCGGAGGAGACCATCAAGGCGCCCAGCGGCATCTCGGGCGTACAAGTGGTTCCGAAAACCTTGCATTGGCGCGGCTTGATCAGGCCCTTCAACACGTCGCCGCATTGGCAGGATTGCGGATCGGCGACGCGCTGCGACGGCACAGCGAATTTTCGCTCGGCATCGAAATGCGCATAGGCTTTGCGCATACGGACCCCGGAATGATCGATGGAGCCAAGGCCGCGCCATTCGAAAAATTCCCGCAATTCGAACACGCGGCCAATCGCATCGAGCGCCGCCACATTGCCGTCCACCGGCACGACCCGGCCATATTGGTTTTCAATCTCCGCCCGGCCTTCCGCCAATTGTTTCACGACCATCCAAAGGGAATGGAGAATGTCGAGCGGCTCAAATCCCGCGACGACGAGTGGGAGCCGATATTTTTCCGCGATGAATTGATAGGGCCGCATGCCGATGATCATTGAAACATGGCCCGGTCCGATAAACCCATCGAGATTGAGATCTGGCGATTCCAGAAGCGCCTGCATTGTCGGGATGATGGTGATGTGATTGCAGAACAGTGAAAAATTGCGGATCTGCTCGGCCTCGGCCTGAAGGATTGTGAACGCCGTGGCCGGCATGGTTGTCTCGAAGCCGAGGCCAAAGAACACGACCTCGCGCTCCGGATTGGCGCGTGCCAAGGCCAGCGCATCGAGCGGCGAATAGACCATGCGGATATCCGCGCCTTCGGCCTTGGCCTGCAGCAGGCTCTTCTTCGATCCGGGAACCCGCATGGCATCGCCGAAAGTCGTGAAGATCACGCCCGGTGTCTCGGCGATGGCCACGCAATCATCAACCTGACCGATCGGCAGGACACAGACCGGACAGCCCGGCCCATGCACCAATTCGATCTCCGCCGGCAGCATTTTGGCGATTCCATATTTGAAGATCGCATGCGTATGGCCGCCGCAGACTTCCATGATGTGCAAGGGACGCCCACGCTCCGCGACGACCTTGCCGGTCAATGCGGCGATCGCCTCCAAAAGCGCGCCGACACGCTCGGGCTCACGAAACTCATCCACATATTTCATCGCCTGCCCTCCTTTGCGGTTACGGCCGTATCGGCAGAAAACGGGAAACGGGCTGCGCATCTTTCATCATCGATCATCGCACTCTCCCTTCCTTATTCTCTCTTCCTTGGCTCGACCTTAGGCACGGCCGGATTGGCGCATGGCCATGAACTCCTGCTGCGCTTCGCCCAATTCGATAAGAAGCTTCAGCGTCTTGGCCGCCTCTTCTGCATTGATGCGGCTCATCGCAAAGCCGACATGCACCAACACCCAATCGCCGATGCAGGCTTCGATCGGCCGCTCGGCGAGGACGCAGGCAATGTTGATCTCACGCTTGACGCCACCGACGTCGACGCTCGCCAATTTGCGCTGCGCATCGGTGATCGCGACGATCTGGCCTGGAATCCCGAGACACATGGATTCATCCTTTCCTATGCGGGGCGAGACGCGCCGCCGCGATCGCTGCCTGACCAAGCGAAATGCCGCCATCATTCGATGGAACTTTGGCATGCAGCATGACCTCGAAGCCCTCGGCCGCGAGCCGGCGCACGATCTCTTCGGTCAGCCATCGATTTTGAAACACGCCGCCCGAAAGCGCCACGCGCTGCGTAATCCGGATGTCACCATCAAGCGTCACCTTGCAAGCCATTGCGGCAATCGCCCGCGCGAGTCCCTTGTGGAAGCGCGCCGCTATGACCGATGGCGCGGTGTTCTCGTAAAGATCGCCGAGCAGCGCCTGCCACATCGCCGCCGGTTCGATATAGGGCAGACCCGATCCTTTGAGATTGGGAATGCCGAAAGGATAAGCCAGATCGTCATCGACGGCCGCCATAGCCTCCGCATCGACCAGGGCCTCGAGCCGTATTGCGGCTTCGCCTTCGTGATAGACAGAGTCGCGGCATATCCCGATCGCCGCTGCCACCGCATCGAACAGGCGGCCGCAGGAACTCGCCTCGGGCGCGTTGACACCCTGGCGGATCATCGCCGCCATCATGTCGACCGGCTTCGAACGGAGGAATTCGCAAAGCTCCGTTTTGGCAAAATTCATGGTGAAGGCCGACCAGCCCATTTCGCACAGAATATGGGCAAGCGTGTTGCGCCAAGGTTCGCGTATCGCTTGCGCGCCGCCAGGCATGGCCACGGGCTTGAATGTTCCGACCCGACGATAGGAGACATAATCGGCGAGCAGAAATTCGCCGCCCCATAGGTTCCCGTCATCGCCAAAGCCGAGACCGTCGAGCGCAATACCGAGAACCAGCCCAGTGCCGGGTTCGACACCATTCTCGACCATCGCGCTTGCGACATGCGCATGATGGTGCTGAACGGCAATCAGCGGCAAGCCGTCATCGCGCGCCATCTGCCGACCCAGTTTCGTCGAGAGATAGTCGGGATGGCAATCGACGGCGATCGCGCCGGCGCGATGATCATAGAGCTGACGCAGGAGACTGAGCATATGCTCGAAATCCTGCAAAATGCGGGCATCCTCGAGATCGCCGATATGTTGCGAGACGATCGCTTCGCCGTTCCGTGCCAGGCAGAAGGTGCTCTTGAGCTCGGCACCGAGCGCAAGAATCGGCGGCGCGGCACTCAGACCAACAGGCAGGCCTATCGGCGCCGGCACATAGCCGCGCGCGCGGCGCAACATACGTATCGAGCCATTGATCGCGCGCACAACGGAATCATCGAGCCGCACGGCGATCCTGCGATCATGAATCAAGAGAAAATCGGCGATGCCGCTGAGCATCTCGCGCGCTTCTCCATCATCGATGATCTGCGGCTCATCGGAAATATTGGCACTCGTCATTACGATGGGCCGATCGAGCCGACGGAAAATCAGATGATGCAAAGGCGTATAGGGCAGCATGAAGCCGAGTGTCGTGACGCCCGGTGCCAGCTCTTCCGGCAAAACGACATCGCTCAACCGATCGAGTAGCACAATGGGTGCGGCCGGACTCGTCAGCGCGGCGGCCTCCGTAGCATTGACCGCCGCATAGCGGCGAATGACATCGATGTCGCGCGCCATCAGCGCGAAAGGCTTGGAATAGCGCCGCTTGCCGGCACGCAAACGCGCCAC
>DAIESR010000464.1 GCA_027346205.1 Beijerinckiaceae bacterium | reverse complement strand
TATCCGAACAATTACCGCCTATCTCGTCTTCCCCTCATGGGAAGTGCTCATGACGACCCTCATCAACTCCAAACCGCCTCCCGAAATCGAAAAACCAATAGGAGCGTGAAATCAGGAAGGAAAACGACTTAGAATTGCTGCAAGAATACCGCCAGTGAGCGCTCGCGGCCCAATCGGCGCGTCTCCATGCTTCGTCGCATCGGCGGTACTTAGGCGTCGTCCGCCCAGGTGCACGCACCTTATCCTTCAAGATGCACGCATCACATCAATTGCCGACAGGATGGCAGTCCTGATCGGACGATTGTCGGACTTCGAGAAACCCTCGAAACGACGCGGAAACCCTGGAAGCCGACCGATGAGAGAATGGCTTCGCCGCCGCACAAGCAGCCCATGATGCATTGCGATCCGACGTGCAACAGCCCTCTCTCATGCTGCCATGTCTCATGCTGCCATGTCTCATGCAACGATGAATGAATGAACGAATTTGTCACCGCCTGATAGGGCATCGGCACACGCTCATCGATGCACCGCACCATTATCGTTTCGCCCATCTTTAGCCGTGGGCTGAACCTCGAGCCCAGCCAGATGCGCGGGCTTGCATCGATTGGCATAAAAGATTCAGTTTTGAATTCACACATCCGAATACGTCTTGTATAAGCTGACGCGCACGGCCATGCCGGCCATGATCCACAGCGCAGGCCTTCGATGACGTTTTCAAGCGATCTGCTTGGCCTGTTTTCCGGATCGCTCATCGGGTTCGTGCTTCGCCTCATAGGCGGCGGCGGATCTGTGCTCGCGACGCCGCTGCTCGTTTATCTCGTCGGCGTGCAATCACCTCATGTCGCGATTGGCACGGGCGCTCTTGCCGTCGCTGCTAGCGCCTTTGTGAATCTGATCGGCCATTGGCGCGCAGGTAATGTCAAATGGCCATGCGCGCTTCTATTCGCCGCCTCCGGCATCGTCGGCGCCAGCCTCGGCTCGACACTCGGCAAGCATTTCGACGGCCAAAAACTGCTGCTGCTCTTTGGAATTGTGATGATCCTGATCGCAGCTCAGATGCTTCGGACACGATCTGCAGAAGGGAACGCAGCCATTCGTCTGAACTCAGAAACGGCGCGGAAACTCGGGCCGCCACGGATCGGTTATGGATTTGCTGTGGGCGCGCTCTCAGGCTTCTTCGGCATCGGTGGCGGATTCCTCGTTGTGCCCGGCATTCTGGCCGCCACGCGCATGCCTCTCATCGCGGCCATCGGCTCGTCGCTGGTCTCAGTTACGCTGTTCGGGGCAACGACCGCGGCCAATTACGCCTTTTCCGGCTTGGTCGATTGGCGTTTGGCCGCGCTGTTTCTCGCTGGCGGCGTCGTCGGTGGCGTGGTGGGCGGACGCCTTGCGGTCAGACTGTCCAAGAAGAAGCAAGCTTTGTCGCTCATCTTTGCGGCAGTTGTGGCGACCGTCGGCTGCTATGTCGTCTATCGTGGCATTCTCAATCTGATCGGCTAAGGCTTAACGGTCCGCGGCACCGGCCGGCTTGAACCCGCGGCAAAAAACCGGCTCCCGGGGAAGCGGCGGGCCTCGGCAGAGTTGACATCAGTAAAACAATATATTCGTATATAAAATAATGGTGCTGCGACGCTAAATAATGCAGCCCACAAAAATGGAGGGCGGAAATGACCGAAACCCAAGCAGCAGGCGACAACGCAAAGACGATGTCGATCATCGTCACAAAGGGCTCTCTCGATTGGGCCTACCCACCCTTCATTCTCGCCACGACTGCCGCGGCCATGGGCGTCGATGTGACCATGTTTTTCACCTTTTACGGGCTTACGCTTCTCAAGAAGAAGCTGGACCTCCAGATTTCGGCGCTGGGCAACCCAGCAATGCAGATGCCGATGATGGGGATGCATATGGGCATGCCTAATATCGTCGCCATGCTTCCTGGCGTCGACGCCGGCGCCACGATGATGATGAAAAATATGATCAAGAAAAAAGGGGTCGCTTCGATCGAGGACTTGCGCGAAGCGGCCATCGAGTCCGACATCAAAATCATCGCCTGCCAAATGACGATGGACCTTTTCGAATTCAAGAAAGAAGATATGATAGATAATCTGACGCTCGGAGGCGCCGCCACCTATATGGAAAAAGCGCTCAAATCCGATATAAATCTGTTTATCTGAATGCCGGGGAACAACCCCGGACACTTGCGCAAACCGCAAAACGAGGAAACGTCAATGGCCGACAAAACGCTCGATGCAAAGGGACTCAACTGCCCGCTGCCTATTTTAAAGGCTAAGAAGACGCTCAAGGAAGTTCCCACGGGTGGTACTCTCGAAGTTCTTTCAACCGACCCTGGTTCGGTTGCCGATTTCGAGGCCTTCTGTCGGACGACCGGCAACCCGCTCGTCGAATCCTCCGCGGACAGTGGGGTTTATCGTTTTCTGATCAAGCACATCGCCTGATCCAGTTACCGCGACGGAAGTCGCGCGATCAGGCGCGTATTTGAATTGATCATGTTGAAGACTTTGGATTGATTCGATCCAAAGTCTTCTTGCTTTTATGGGTATTTTTGCCGAGGCTTCTGCCTTATTCGTTGAAGCGTTACCGCCGCGCTGCCGACATTGGAAGGCTGCCTGTTCAACGCCGGCGGGGCCGCTTGCGCTTGCAAAAGATCTTATAAATCGAATCGAGGACAGTCGAGACGTCCTCGCTCGCAAGGCTATAGTAAATCGTATTGCCTTCGCGGCGGGTCGAGACCAGCCCTTCGAGGCGAAGTCGCGCCAATTGCTGCGATACGGTCGACTGCCGCTGCGCGAGAAACTCCTCCAAATCGCCGACGGATTTCTCCCCCTCCGAAAGAAGGCATAGGATTAGAAGCCGCGACTCATGCGACAGCGCCTTGAGGAAATCGCTCGCCTGGCGGGCGTTTTCCAGCATCTGCTCGATCTCGGGAGAGGCATCCAGAGTTTGTAATCTCGTCAGCGCCATTGTTCATTTCAACTGATTGTTACATTCGATTATTTCTATAATAAAACTGGGATGGCCCTGCGTAAAGCCAATGCTCAGCTTTCAGCGTCGCTTGCCATCCGAGCGGATTCCCATCGGCTCGCAAGCGCCTTGAATTTAAACGTGTTGCCGCCGTAAGCCAGATGCTGACGAACTGCCCTCTCCTCTTAGCACAAGAACGATGCGTTCGGATAGCAATTCCCCTGCGACCTCCGAGCGCGCCAGTCCCCCGCCTTGGCATTACGCGCCTGATCGCATTCCAGGGGATCCCCGCCACGGGTCTCCTGGAGCTTTACGTGCTTCACTGCC
>DAIESR010000456.1 GCA_027346205.1 Beijerinckiaceae bacterium | reverse complement strand
GCCGCGCAGCAATATTATGGCATTCACGATGCCGGGCTTTGCGACGAGCGAGATCACTAAAGCCAATGCACATGCCTTGATGCGGACGCTCGGTGTTGCGTGTCACGAGCTCGACATCAAGCCTGCCGCCCGGCAGATGCTCGCCGATATCGAGCATCCTTTCGCTACTGGCGCAAAGCTCTATGATGTGACCTTCGAGAATGTCCAGGCGGGTCTGCGCACGGATTATCTGTTCCGGCTCGCCAATATGCATCAGGCGCTGGTGCTCGGCACCGGCGATCTTTCCGAGCTCGCGCTCGGCTGGTGCACCTATGGCGTCGGCGATCAAATGTCCCATTACGCCATCAATGCCGGCGTGCCGAAGACATTGATTCAATATTTGATCCGCTGGACGATCGCGACCAAGCAATTCGATGAGGGCGCGCTCGCAACGCTGGCTGCTATTCTCGCGACCGAAATTTCGCCGGAACTCGTGCCGGCGGATGCTTCAGGCGGTGTGCAGAGCACGGAAGCCGTGATCGGCCCTTATGAGCTGCAGGATTTCAATCTCTTCTATGTTTTGCGGTATGGCTTTGCTCCGGCGAAGATCGCCTTTCTCGCCTGGCACGCCTGGGCCGATATTGCGCGCGGACAATGGCCGCAGGATTTTCCGCACGAGCGCCGGCATGCCTATGATCTTGCGACGATCAGGCATTGGCTCGAAATCTTCATCAAGCGCTTCTTCGGCTTCAGCCAGTTCAAGCGCTCGGCTTTGCCGAACGGCCCGAAGGTCGTGGCGGGAGGCTCGCTTTCGCCGCGCGGCGATTGGCGGGCGCCTTCCGACGGCAATGCGCGCATCTGGCTCGAAGATCTGGAAAAGAATGTGCCGATGGCCTAGGCGATTGCGCGGTTGGTAGCCAGAGCTTCGAGCAAGTCGGATTTCCTGAGGGCGAGCAGCTCCGAGTCCCGAATGGTCCGCACGCTCGCCGATCGTGGCGTGTCGGCATCGATGATGACGACCACTCGCCCGGACGAATAAGAAAACATTCCCATGCCTGGGTCGTGCTTCAGCGCGCATTTTGGCTTCAGAACCAAAGCCGAATGCTGTCCGCCTGCCGAAACTGGTATATCGTAAATATGGGGCACAATCAGCCCGAAGGCACATCAGCCCGAAGGTACATCAGCCCGAAGGTACATGGGCTCGATTGGGAGATGGCGCATTGGAACGTGAACAAACCGTGGCACAGCACTACACGCACGGATCGCTGGAGCGGGCGATCCTCGACGCGCTGGCCGCGTCGGGCAAAGACCTCGACGCGCTCGCCCCGGCCGATCTTGCGCCTGTCGACGAACTCCACATCGGGGGACGACAGGCGACCATTGATTTTGCGGCCCAGCTCGATATCGGGCCGGGGCTGCACCTGCTCGACATCGGCTGCGGATTGGGCGGGGCCTCGCGCTATTTCGCGCATGAGCGTGGATGCCGGGTGACTGGAATCGATCTCACCAAGGAGTTCGTCAGCACGGCTGAATTCCTGGCAAAGCATGTGAAATTGGAGGCTCACATTTGCTACCAGCAGGGCAGTGCGCTCGATCTGCCGTTTGCGTCCGGCAGTTTCGACGGCGCTTATATGCTCCATGTCGGGATGAACATCGAAGATAAGGCACGATTGTTCGGCGAGGTCCGGCGCGCGATCAAGCCGGGCGGCGTCTTCGGAATTTACGATGTCATGCGCGAGAATGACGAAGGCGAACTGAGTTTCCCGGTTCCGTGGGCATCGAGCCCCGATATGAGCTTTGTCGAAAGCGCCGCCACCTATCGGCGCCTGCTGGAAGGCGCCGGGTTCGTGGTCGAAAAGGAGCGCAGCCGCCGGGAATTCGCTATTGAATTCTTCCACCAGATGCGCGCCCGGGCTGCGCAGGACGGCGGGCCGCCGCCGCTCGGTCTGCACATCCTGATGGGTGCATCTGCACCGCAGAAGGTCGCGAATATGATTGAAATTCTGGAGCGAGGTCTGATCGCGCCGACAGAGATGATCGGCCGGGCGATTTAAGGTTTAGAGTATCTCCCGGAAAAGTTGATAGACTTTTCCGACAAAGGATATGCTCCAAATATTTGAAATAGAGCCGATTTGCGGTCTTCACCATCATCATGGTGAAGATCTGGATCCGGTCTGACCTGGCCTTTGGGGCGTGATCGGCGGGAGACCGTTCCTCACTCACCGATCCTTGAAATCGGGCGGCCTTTTTTCGAGAAAGGCGGCCATGCCCTCCTTGCGGTCCTCGGTCGCGAAGAGCCCATAGAAGAGCCTGCGCTCCGATGCCATGCCCTCCGCAAGCATGGACTCATAGGCGCAATTGACGCTCTCCTTGATCGCCAGCACAGCGGGCAGGGACATTGCGGCGATAGTGGCTGCCATCGCCAAGGCCTCCGCCTCCAGTTGGTCCGCGGCGACCACTTTGGCGACGAGGCCGCAGCGCTCCGCCTCGGCGGCATCCATCAGCCGGCCAGTGAGGCAAAGCTCCATGGCCTTGGCCTTGCCAATCGCCCTTGTGAGGCGTTGCGTGCCGCCGGCGCCGGGCATGATCCCTAATTTGACTTCTGGCTGGCCGAATTTCGCATTGTCGGCTGCAAGGATGATGTCGCACATCATCGCGATCTCGCAGCCGCCGCCGAGCGCGAAGCCGGCGACCGCCGCGATCACCGGCTTTCTGATCTTGGAAATATGCTCCCAATCGCCGAGAAAATTTTCGAGATAGGCGCCGACCGAGGTTTTGCTCTGCATTTCGGTGATGTCGGCGCCGGCTGCGAATGCGCGCGCCGAGCCGGTGAGTACGATCGCGCCGATCTCAAAATCCTGCTCGAATTGATCGAGCGCGGTATTGAGTTCCTGGATCAAAAGGGCGCTCAGCGCATTGAGGGCCTGCGGCCGGTCGAGGCGGATAAGGCCCACATGCGCATGAGTCTCGACCACCAGTGTCTCATAAGGGGGCGTGTCGGCCATGCTCGGCTCCGAAGCGAAAAAGGCTATTCGGGGTGACGGCGCGCCATACTCGCCTTGGCGACCGCGATCTTCCTATCTTTCTGCAAAGCGAAAGGTCAAGGTAATCGTCAAATCATGCGAGTTCCAGCCGCATCGCTGCGATTGTTACGGATTGTAACCTGATTTGACGTGCCTTGATAACTCATTGACCTTAAGTATGTTCTTCGAAATTTGTCGGTAGAATCGGAGTTGCTGCTGGACAGTCGGGCCGGTTGTCCTTTTGCCGCAGTGTCTGCGGGGTGCTATGGCTCCGGTTCAATACTGCGGGATCGCTATGATTTCCTGACGTTGGGAGAGCGGCCGGTTCATGCTGGTCTGCTGTCGGACCTCGTCACGACCATTTGGAATGTACATTGGTGCCAAAAATCAACAGCCTTGCCGATTATGCGACCAAAAGGTTTCGCCTCGCCGGGAAAGCCTATCTCGAACATTATGATCCGTTCTTTGTTCCGACCGACAGCGCTCGCCATGAGGCGGAAGCGCAGGGCCGGCATTTCGTCAGCTTTGCCAATTATGATTACCTTGGCCTCGCTGGTCACCCGACTATCAAGAGCGCAGCCGCTGCGGCTATCGAGACTTTTGGTGTCGGTGCGTTGGCCTCGCGCCTTGTCGGCGGGGAAAGATCGACCCATAAGCAGTTCGAGCGGGAACTCGCCGAATTCATCGGCGTTGAATCCATCCTGACTTTGGTTTCCGGCTATCTGACCAATGTCTCGACTATCTCGCATATCATCGGTTCGCAGGACGCGATCCTGATCGACGAGCTTTCGCATAACAGCATTGTCAGCGGCACCAAGGGTGCCAGCGGCACGACCATCACCTTCCGCCACAATGATCTCGATCATCTCGATTTTCTGCTACGGGAGAAGCGTGATTCCTTTCGTCATGTGCTGATCGTGGCCGAAAGCCTCTACAGCATGGATGGCGATGTCGCCGATCTGGCGCGTCTCGTCGAGATCAAGGAAAAGCATAAGGCCTGGTTGCTGATCGACGAGGCGCATTCGATCGGCGTTTTGGGTCAGGATGGCCGCGGTCTCTGCGAATATGCTGGCGTCGATCCAGCGCAGATCGATCTCATCATCGGGACGTTATCGAAGACATTCGCCTCCTGCGGCGGCTTCGTCGGCGGCAGCGCGCCAGTGATCGATTTGCTGCGCTATACATTGCCGGGTTTCGTTTTCAGCGTTGGCCTTTCGCCGGTGATCACGGCCGCGGCGCAGACCGCCTTGCATTTGGTGCAGAAAGAGACTTGGCGGCTCGAAAAGCTGCGCCGAAATGCGGAATTGTTCGTCGAGTTCGCGCATGAAGCGGGGCTCGATACCGGCCCTGCGGTTGGCCGTGGCGTTGTTCCGATCCTTTTTTCTGACAGCTATGAAACGGTTGCCGCTTCGCAACATCTGATGGCGAACGGTTATTATGTGCCGCCGATCTTCCAGATTGGCGTGCCGAAGAATCAACCCAGACTGCGCTTCTTCCTCTCTGCCGCGCATACCGAAGACGAGATCCGCGGTGTCATCGGTCTCCTCGCCCGCAGGCCGAGCCGGCAGGCGGCGCCGACACAAACCGTCGCCACGCCCGCGACCTGAACGCGCGGCGGAGGCATGCTCCGGCGAAGTTGATCGGCTCCAAGCACATGCACGTGAACGCATGTTGTTGAAAAGTTGATGGACTTTTCCGCTGCGGACATGTTTCAAAGCGTTGGAGAGGGCACTGCTGACGGGTGCCCGATGGGTCTGCGATCGATACGGGGCGGGCCGACCTGCTATTAAAAAATGCTGCGCCACAGCCAGTGCGGCGGACCAATTGTTCAAAATCAGCTTGTGTGAGACATGCCGTGTTTCCGCAGCGAGCGCATGAAGACGGGTTGTGAATGATGAGCCGAATTGAAGTCCTCCCTGTCGATGGGCTTGGGAAATTTTTCGGCTTCTGCAAAATCCC
>DAIESR010000455.1 GCA_027346205.1 Beijerinckiaceae bacterium | reverse complement strand
GTGTCGACAATGTCGATATTCCTGCCGCGACGGCTAAAGGCATCATCGTGATGAACACGCCTTTCGGCAATTCCATCACGACGGCGGAACATGCCATAGCCCTGATGTTCGCTCTTGCCCGACAGATTCCGGCAGCCGATGCGTCGACGCAAGCCGGCAAATGGGAGAAGAACCGCTTCATGGGCATAGAGATCACCGGCAAGGTGTTCGGCCTTATTGGTTGCGGCAATATCGGTTCCATCGTTGCCGACAGGGCGATCGGCCTGCGCATGCATGTTCTCGCCTATGATCCGTTCCTGTCGCCCGAGCGCGCGACAGATCTCGGCGTTGAGAAGGTCGAACTTGATGATCTCCTTGCGCGCGCCGATTTCATCTCGCTGCATACGCCGTTGACCGCGCAGACGAAGAATATTCTTTCGGCGGAGAATCTCGCCAAGACCAAAAAGGGCGTCCATATCATCAATTGCGCGCGCGGGGGGCTCGTCGACGAGCAGGCTCTGCGCACGCAGCTCGATGCGGGCCATGTGGCAGGAGCCGCTTTCGATGTGTTCGTGACGGAGCCTGCGACGGAAAATCCACTCTTCGGCCATCCGAATGTCGTGTGCACGCCGCATCTTGGCGCCTCGACCAATGAGGCGCAGGAAAATGTCGCGCTGCAGGTTGCCGAGCAAATGTCGGATTATCTGACGCGCGGCGCCATCACCAATGCGGTCAATTTTCCGTCGATCACGGCGGAGGAAGCGCCGAAGCTGAAGCCCTTTATCGCATTGGCCGAAAGCCTTGGGTCTTTTGCCGGACAATTGACTTCTGCCGACATCAAGAAGGTCTCGATCATTTATGAAGGCACTGTCGCGCATCTCAAGACCAAGGCGTTGACGGCGGCGGCTGTCGCCGGCCTGCTACGGCCGGCCCTTGAGGATGTGAATGTCGTCTCCGCGCCGACAGTTGCAAAGGAGCGTGGCGTCGTCATCGATGAAGTGACTCGTGCCGCAGAAGGCGATTATGAGTCCTTGATCACTCTGACAGTGGAAACCGAAGGGCAGCAACGCTCCATTTCAGGCACCGTCTTTCATGACGGCAAGCCGCGTATCGTTTCCGTCAAGGGCATCAAGACCGATGCCGAATTCGCGCTAAACATGATCTATGTGTCCAACGAGGACAAGCCAGGCTTTATCGGGCGCTTTGCCAGCATTCTCGGCAATGCGGGCATCAATATAGCCACTCTCGCGCTTGGGCGGGATCGTGAAGGCGGCTCGGCCATTTCACTGATCACAGTGGACAGCGACATTCCGGAGAATGTGCTCGGCCAGATCGGCATGCTGCCGGAGGTCAAACAAGTGAATATGCTCAAATTCTGAGAGCGGCGCTCTGATAAGAAGGACGGGCGGCGAGGGTCGCGGATGTGTCGACATCCGTGACCTTGATCGCCACTTTGATTATCTATCTATCTATCTATCTATCTATCTATCTATTGGTCCGGAGTCTCCGCGCTGCCATTTTCGGATTGACCCTGGCCCGGCGGCGAGCTGCGTAAAGCTCTCTTCTTTTCTCGCGATGCGCGACCGGCATCCGTCGAGCTGGCCCGAATGCCATGCGCTATGACGCTGGCCGCGAAATCTGGACTTCGTAGCTAAAACCATTCAGACTCGAATTCTTTCATCATATTCGGGACTGAACATCTAGCCCGGAGGAGAACACCTCCCGATGACGGGGCATATTCCATTCGACAATTCCTACGCGCGGCTGCCAGACTCGTTTTTCTCGCGGGTTCTTCCAACGCCCGTGTCCGAGCCCCGGCTCGTCAAGCTCAATAGCGCTCTTGCGGTGCAATTGGGTCTCGATCCAGAGGTGCTCGTGACACCGGAATGGGTCGATATTTTCGCTGGCCAAGGTATCCCTGATGGCGCCGAGCCGATCGCCTTGGCTTATGCCGGGCATCAATTCGGTCGGTTCGTCTCGCGATTGGGCGACGGGCGGGCGATCCTTCTTGGCGAATTGGTCGATTGCGGCGGTGCGCGGCGTGATATTCAGCTGAAAGGCGCCGGCCGGACGCCTTTCTCACGCGGCGGAGACGGACGCGCGGCGCTCGGGCCTGTCCTACGCGAATATATCGTCAGCGAGGCCATGGCCGCGCTGGGTATTCCGACCACGCGCGCTCTCGCCGCAGTGATGACGGGCGATAGCGTGCTGCGCGATACGCCGCTGCCTGGGGCTGTCCTGGCGCGCATTGCGTCGAGCCATATCCGGGTCGGCACATTCGAGTTTTTCGCAAATCGTGGCGATGCCGAGGCTGTGCGTCGCCTCGCGGATTATGCCATCTCCCGGCATTATCCCGACGCGGCGGGCGCGGCGCAGTCCTATCGGTCCTTCCTGGATCAGGTGATCGCGAGACAGGCGGAGCTTGTCGCGCGCTGGCTGCACGTCGGCTTCATTCATGGCGTCATGAATACCGACAATATGTCGATCGCCGGCGAGACGATCGATTATGGCCCTTGTGCCTTCATGGACGCCTATGACCCGGCGACCGTCTTCAGTTCCATCGATTATTATGGCCGCTATGCTTATGCCAATCAGCCGCGCATCGCGCATTGGAACCTGACGCGCGTCGCGGAATGTCTCATCCCACTGCTGGCCGAGGATAAGGACGCGGCGCTCGAGCAGGTGAAGGAAGCACTTGGCGGCTTTGCCGAGAGATTTAACGTGGCCTATTTCGGCGGCTTGCGGCGCAAGTTCGGGCTTTGCCAGGAACAAGAGGGCGACATCGCGCTCATGAAGGATTTGCTCGATCGCATGGCTGCCAACAAGGCGGATTTCACGCTGACCTTCCGGCGGCTCTGCGATGCTGCCGCTGATCCGCAGGCCGATTCGCCCGTGCGGGAACTTTTCGCGAACCCTGTCTCCTATGATGACTGGGCCGCGCGTTGGCGTCTGCGGCTCGACCAGGAGCCGCTCGATGGTGACGCGCGCCGGGCCGGCATGCGACGTGTGAACCCCGCTTTCATCCCGCGCAATCACCGCGTCGAGGCGGTCATCGAGGCCGCCGTGAGCCGGGGTGATTTCGCACCTTTCGAGGAGCTGGTGGCTGTCCTCTCAGCGCCCTATGAGGATCAGCCGGCATTTGCGACCTATGCCGATCCGCCACCGCCCAGCCAGGGCGCCTATCAGACGTTCTGCGGGACGTGACTTCCGACGGCGCTTGCCCCTGTGATGGAGCAAAAGCACGAAGGTTTCGAAAAACCAGCTCACATGCGCGCGATGCCATTTGGTCGGGCAGGTATCGGGTATTCGGGGCCTTCCCGGATCGATGCGGTGGGGCTTCCGCTGAAGAAGGTGTCGACGAACGAAATGCAAGCTGTCGCTTATCGTTCCCATCCGCAGCAGTATGAATTCGTCAAAACGCTGAATCTTTTAATCATATCGTTCATTAAAACAGATAGTTACGACAGAGTTGCGAATTATTTCAACCTGGTTGAACGGGCGGCGGCTGGATGCTGCCGGCCATAAAAGAGGCGTCAAAAGCCTTCCTTGTAAGGTCGCAGATCGAGTTCATGCGTCCAGGCCGATTTGTGCTGGCGATGGATTTGCCAATAGGTGTCGGCTAGAGCATCCGGATCGAGGAGGCCATCGCTGCCTTTGTCGTCATGCATCTGGGGAAAAGCTCCTTTCAGCCACTCCCCGTCAATGCCGCCATCGATGATGACATGGGCGACATGGAGGCCCGCTGGTCCAAATTCTCGGGCCATGGCCTGAGCCACGGTGCGCAGCGCGGATTTGGCGGCGGCGAAAGCCGCGAATTTAGGGCGCCCGCGCAGACTGCCAGACGCGCCAGTGAAAATGATCGTGCCATGCCCTTGCGGCACGAGCCGCCGCGCCGCCTCGCGTCCGACGAGAAAGCCAGCAAAACAGCCGATTCGCCAGAATTTCTCGAAATCCTCGGCCGCGAGCGTGCGGAAATCCTGGGCCTTGTTGATGCCGGCATTGAAGACGACGAGATCGAGCGGCGCGCCCGCCGTATCCACCATGGCCTTGTCGAAAAGGGCGATGACATCGGTCTCGCTCGTGGCGTCGGCGGCGATGGCTTCCGCGCTGCCGCCTTCGGCCGTGATGGCAGCCACCAGACTGTCGAGACGGCCCGGTGTTCTCCCGACTGCGATCACATGATGGCCTTCGTGGGCGAAACGCCGGCACAGGGCGGCGCCGAGCCCGCGTTTCGCACCGACGCCGACGACCAGCGCTTTGGGCTTTCCTTCGCTCATTCCGACCTTCTCCACTCAACCCCATCGCGGCTGCAATCCGCATGCCCGGTAGGACTCCCTACCTCGTCTCGCCCCGACAGCTGCCGCCTTCGCGCGGGCGCCGCCGCCGCCGCTCATTGGAGCACTCTCATGAAGATCGGCGTGGCGTTAGGGAGAAGTGCTGGGCCATCGATCGAAGCATAGCTGCCTTATTGCTTTTCCCGGCAATGGGCAGCGCGGCGCCGGATCGATAGCGGAGGTCTTCGATCAAGCCAAGCGCGCTGTCGGGAGTCTCGGAGAATGAGAGTGCTCTTCGATGTTGTGTCGATGCGGCCGATCTCTACCTTCGCAAGGGCTGCAAGTCGTTTCTGCTGACCTCTACTGACGCCATGTGCTGAAGAAGAGCTGCCTGAATGGAGGCCTTCTGCATTTCGGTCCGCAGACTTCCTCCGCATGGTTTTTCGGTCCGATGAAGCGGCACTGCGCCAATCATTTTTTGTCATCGTCCAATGATTTCGCACTTAATTCGCGATCAATCTATTGCAGCATGAAAAGAGCAGGCTACTCTAGTAAACTCAGATAGGCCTGATGGGGCGGCATGAACATGTTTCGTTTCTGGGGAGAGGCATGACCGGGATGATAGTTGCGGGCGAGGCGTTCAATGTCCTCGTCGAGGGGGAGGAAGGCGCGCCCGTGCTGATACTTGCGCATTCGCTCGGAACAAATCTGCATTTGTTCGATAAGCTGATGCCGGAGCTTCTGCGGCATTTCCGGGTGGTGCGTTATGATTCGCGGGGGCATGGTGCGAGCGTCGT
>DAIESR010000446.1 GCA_027346205.1 Beijerinckiaceae bacterium | reverse complement strand
CCCTTTAGGGGAGGGTGGCGCCGAAGGCGCCGGGCGGGGTGCGTCTGCCCGACCCCATCCGTCAGCGGAGCTGCGCTCCGCTGCCACCTTCCCCTTTCAGGGGAAGGATCGCGCCCGGTCCTTCCTGCCTTTTCCGCAGATTGCCCTTCTGCTCACGCCGCCTTCTTCATCGCGAGTGACGCCAGCGTCTGCATGATGCGCTTCGTGCCGTCGAGGCGCTTGGCCGGCTCTTCGAAATCGCGGATGAAGACGATCTTCATGTCCGGCCGCACTTTCGCCTCCGAGCCTTGTTCGGCGACATAGCGCACGAGGCCTTGCGGATTGGCGAAAGCATTGTCGCGGAAGCCGATGATGACGCCCTTCGGCCCCGCATCCAATTTCTCGACATTGGCCTTGCGGCAGAGCGCCTTGATCGCGACGAGCTTCATCAATTGCTCGACCTCGCGCGGCAACGGCCCGAAGCGATCGATCATCTCGGCTGCGAAAGACTCGATCTCGGACTCATTCTCCAAGGTCGAGAGCCTGCGATAGAGCGTGAGCCGCAGATCGAGATCGGCGACATAATCTTCAGGGATCGTGACGGCCGTGCCGAGCGTGATCGCGGGCGACCACGCCTCCTCGACCGGCTCTTCTATGCCCGCCTTCAGCGCGACGATCGCCTCCTGCAGCATCTGCTGATAGAGCTCATAGCCGACCTCCTTGATATGGCCGGATTGTTCTTCGCCCAGGAGATTGCCGGCGCCTCTGATGTCGAGATCATGGCTCGCGAGCTGGAAGCCGGCGCCGAGCGTATCGAGCGTTTGCAGAACCTTCAGCCGTTTCTCGGCCTGCGGGGTCAGCATCCGGTTTGCCGGCACGGTGAAGAGAGCGTAGGCGCGGGTCTTGGAACGTCCGACGCGGCCGCGCAATTGATAGAGCTGCGCCAGCCCGAACATATCGGCGCGATGCACGATTAGCGTATTGGCGGTCGGAATATCGAGGCCGGATTCGACGATCGCGGTCGAGAGAAGAATATCATATTTGCCGTCATAGAAGGCGGCCATGCGCTCTTCGAGTTCTGTCGGCGACAATTGCCCATGCGCGATGACGAATTTCGCCTCGGGCATATTTTCGCGCAGAAAGCTTGCTGCCTCTTCGATATTCTCGATGCGCGGACAGACATAAAAGCTCTGGCCGCCGCGATAGCGCTCGCGCAATAGTGCTTCGCGCACGAGCAGCGCATCGAATGGCGTGATGAAACTGCGCACCGCGAGACGATCGACAGGCGGCGTCGCGATGATCGAAAGCTCGCGCACGCCGGTCAGCGCCAATTGCAAAGTGCGCGGGATGGGTGTCGCCGACAATGTCAGCACATGGACTTCGGCACGCAGCTCTTTCAGGCGCTCCTTGTGCTTCACGCCGAAATGCTGCTCCTCATCGATGATGACGAGGCCGAGATCCTTGAAATTGATCGTCTTGCCGAGCACGGCATGAGTGCCGACAACAATATCGATCTCGCCCGATGCGACGCCGGCCTTCACCTGCTTGAGGTCGCC
>DAIESR010000444.1 GCA_027346205.1 Beijerinckiaceae bacterium | reverse complement strand
CTCGCTGGAGAGATCGAGCGCCTCGATCTGCGTTACAGGCAACTCGTGACCGACATAGCCGAAGCGACGACGCTTTTGCATGAGGCGAAGAAGGCGCGCGACACGCTTGCCGAAGGACGCGACGCCGAAGAGCTGGCCAGCGCCAAGACGGAATGCGCCGCAGAGCTGATCGCGGTAAGCGAGCGTTGGCTCGCGCGTGCCGCTGCCGCGCGGGTCGCCGTCCGCGCCGTCGAGCGCCATCGTGCCACAGTTCAAGATCCACTCGTTGAACGCGCTTCGCATTTATTTGCAATTGCTACAGCCGGAGCGTTCTCCGGTCTCGCAGTCGACTATGACGACGCCGACCGGCCGGTGATCAAGGGTCGGCGTGCAAAGGGGGGCAATGTTGGTGTCGAACATATGAGCGAAGGCACCAGCGACCAGCTTTTCCTATCTTTGCGCCTTGCACTTCTCGAATTGCGGACGGCCGAGCCATTACCTTTCATCGGCGATGATCTGCTTGCGAGTTTCGACGAGTCGCGCGTCGCCAGTACGATCGAACTTCTTGCCGATTTTGGTCGGACGCGGCAGACGATTCTCTTCACCCATCATCTTCATGTCGCCGAAATCGCGCGCGCGCGTTTGCACAATGACGTCGATCTGATTGCCTTGTGAGAGCGCGGGACTCCGTCCATCCGTTGCCATCCCTGCATGCCGAGCCGTTCCTTCAGCACTGCTGTAGCTGAGGTAGATCAAAACGGCCCAGAGATGGTGCGCGCATCCTTCGTTCGTCAGAATGGAGGTGTCATCATGCAAAATCTAGCGAAGACATTGGTGGTGATTGGGTGCGCAGCTTTGGGCGGCGTGATGATGAGTTCCGCGTCGCAGGCGGGCGTCATGGCGCCGGCGAAGCCCGTGGCGATGGAGAACGCAGCGCAGCAGGTGCAATGGCATCATCCCTACCGCAGCCGCTATTGGCACAATCGCTGGCGTAGCCGGCATTATTGGGGCCATGGTCCCTACCGTAGCCGTGGGTATTGGGGGCACCATCCCTGGCGCAGCCGTCATTGGCATCATCGGTGGTGATGGTGAGGGCTGATGAAGCCTCCAAGGGTGCCGCTCTTTGAGTGGCACCCTTATTTTTGCGCCAGTGCACAAGCCGATAGGTCGTCGGGCCGAATCCCGACTCGGGCGTAATCGAAGCGCGGCGTTTTGCTTGTTTTATACGATCTGACAGATCTGACAGGAGGCGCGCATGAACCGTCCGACGACATCGCTTCGGCAAAGCCGGATGGGACGTGCCGGCATGATCGCTTTTGTTGCAGCGAGCCTTTCGATCGCCGCTCCCGTCGGTCCCACGATTGGGGCTTTGGCGCAATCGGCGGCGCCAACGGCGACGGATACATCGTCCTCTTCGGCTGATCTTCCGCGACTCTATACGGGCCAGCAATATGTCGAAGACGTCACGAAAGTCTCGAAGCTCAATGTCGCGGACAAGCACGCAGTCTTTCAATTCGTGCTCGACAGCCTACCCGACAAGGTTCGCGTCTATCCGACCGAGCATTATTATTATTTCTATTTCTATGATCGCGGCGTCAAATACGCCGGCAATATAAGGCTCGACACGGAGGATCGCGACAAGGGCTTCCTCTATTTTGCCTATTTCAAGGATGATAATGAATGGCAGACCGATGAGGTGACCCATAAGGCGCGTTGGGGCGCAAAGGATGGGATCATCGTCGAAAAGCTCGCGCCTTTCTCCTACCGCATCACATCGGCCGGTAAGAGCGTCATCTTCGAATTGAACAATCTGACAGGCGTCGCGCCACCTGCGAAGGCCTTG
The DNA here is from genome assembly GCA_027346205.1 of Beijerinckiaceae bacterium. Lineage (GTDB taxonomy): Bacteria > Pseudomonadota > Alphaproteobacteria > Rhizobiales > Beijerinckiaceae > Methylovirgula. The sequence goes on along the minus strand of DAIESR010000444.1, from coordinate 2,840 downwards.
CGGCCGCAAGATCACTATTTCGGCCCTGTGTTCGACGATTCCGGCGTGCGCTTTTTTCTCATCTTCGACCGCAAGCGCCAGACATTCCGCTACATTCTCGACGAGACCATTCCAGTTGCAGACGAGCTCGTGCCGCTGCGCCTGTCAAAGCGCCTCGTGATCGGACGCCGCACCGGCTTCGTCTTCTATGATGATCGTCTGACCAGGCGAAAGATTCTCGTCGGCGTCTTCCGGCCGAATGTCATGGTCAATAATTATCTTGACGGCCCGTTCGATCAGCTGCCCGACGATTATTTCAAGGGAGACGAGCTGCGCCGCGCGATTCTCGAGATCGAACCCGATCTCAAAGGCAGGCTCGATCGCGTCGGCAAGCTCCGCGGCCGCGACCTACGCTATGAGATCGCGCCCTATATCTTCTATATGCGGATCAGCGACTTTCGGCCCATGGCGAAATGTCTGGCGCGCAGACATAGAGCCGCTGTCTATAGATGTCTGCCTCGTGGGTGATCCCGCGAGATAAAGCGTCGCCGCCGCAGCCAGCTTCGACCTGTGGGTCTGATGCTCTATTCGGCCCGCTGCCAGCCATCCATGCCGAGCCGCTCCTGGGGCAGAAAACGGGCCTTATAGGCCATCTTCTTCGAGCCATCGACCCAATAGCCAAGATAGACATGCGGCAGGCCGAGGCTCTTCGCGCGCGCGATGTGATCGAGGATCATATAGGTGCCGAGCGATCGCGTTCCGTCCTGCGGCGCGTAGAAGGAATAGACCATCGACAGGCCGTCGGTGAGAAGATCGGTGAGGCAAACGCCGATGAGCGGGCCTTCGCCATGGCTTTGCGGATCGCTCGCGGGCGCGCGATATTCGACGAGCCGGCTCTCGACATGGCTGTCTTCGACCATCATCGAATAATCGAGCATGGTCATATCGGCCATGCCGCCATCGCCATGTCGGGCATCGAGATAGGACCGAAACAGCACATATTGCTCGGCGATCGGCTCCGTCCGCACGACCGTGCCGACAAGATCGCGATTTGCTTCGAGGATGCGGCGAAAGCCTTTCGATGCTTGGAACTCATCGACCTTCACCCGCACCGAGACGCAAGCGCGGCATTCCTCGCAAGCCGGCCGATAGGCGATCGTCTGTGAGCGACGAAACCCCGATTGCGTCAGCGTGTCATTGAGCAATGCGGCGCGTCGGCCGATCAGATGGGTGAACACTTTGCGCTCTTCCCGCCCCGGCAGATAAGGGCAGGGTGAAGGAGCCGTGAGGTAGAATTGCGGTGCGTCGCGCAGCTCTCGTGTCAAGCTCGTGTCTCTCCATCCATCATAGTCGTCTTCTGACCTTCAACTTGGCCGTAAGAGCAGCATGATCTGCGCCTAAGGTCTCGCCAAGCCTGAAAGGCGGGCAATCGGTCCGCACAGGACAGGGCATCGCCCTTTTTACCATCATCTTTCTGAGAAAAATCTAACGTGCCGCCATGCTGGTGCCAAGTGGGCGCAAAGAGGGAGGTCAAGCCTATGCCACGAGAGCTAGCTGTGGAAGCGGAGAGGCTGCCGGACGACGATGACGCCGGCCAGCATGTCATGCAGGCAACGTTTGTCGCTGGCGATCAGTGAGATGAGAAAGACGAACGGGAACAGCCAGCTAATGTAAAATAAAACGGCATGCACCGCAGCATTGAGAAAGGGCACGCGGCCGCCGTCTGTGAGGCGCATTTCGAGATCCATCACCTGCATCCCGGGCGTCGCCATGCGCGCGCTCGACACGGTGAGGCCATTGTAGAAAAAGGCGACAAGCGGGAAGAGCGGCGGCAGGATGAACAGCGACAGGCCGAGAGTCGCGATCGCAAGCGCCAGCCAGATCATGAAGGAGAGGCCGCATACGAGGATAAAATCGATCGCAAGCGCCAAAACGCGGCGCGTCCTGACGCCCGCGAGCGCTTCGGCCGGTAGATAGGAGGGGGTGAAGAGGGGTTGCGACATGCCGCGCCTAAATCCGCTTGTCTCGATCATGCGTCCGTCTCCCGAAAAACGGTTCGGTCAGCAAAATGTGGTCCCAGCCTGAGCCGGAAGCAAGGGGGTAACCCTCAATGCCGCCGGGCGGGCGGAATCGGCTCTAGGAGAATATAGAGAATGAAAGAGATGCGCCGCGCTGTCCTGTCTCTGCTGGCCGTCTGCGCCGGCACTTTGCCCGCGGCGGCGCGCCGAGCGGGGCCGCCACCGGGCTTCGTGCGGCTCGCCGATCTCGTGTCCACGATCAAAGAGGACATGCGCTATGCCGGAAAGGAGAATTTCACCGGACGCCCGGTGGCGGGTTACCGGGTGCCACAATGCTGGCTGCGCCGCGAGGCGGCGGAGGCCTTGGCTGCTGTGGCGAAGGAGGCGCAAGCGCAGGGCTTAAAGCTCGTCGTCTATGATTGCTATCGGCCGCAACGCGCGACGCGGGCCTTCATCGCCTGGGCCGGCGACGAGGCGGATCAGGCGATGAAAGCGGCCTATTATCCGCAGATCGATAAGAATGAGATTTTTGCGCAGGGCTATATTGCCAAGGAGTCGATGCATAGTCTCGGGATTGCCGTCGATATCGGCTTCCTCGACCATGATTTTGGCACGCCCTTCGATCTCTTCGACGAAGCCTCGGCGACGGATTATCCGAACATCTCACCCGTGGCGCGGAAAAATCGCGAAATGCTCTTTGCTTTGATGATCAAGCACGGCTTTGAAAATCTGCCGCAGGAATGGTGGCATTTTTCATTCATGGGTTTGGCGGATGTGAAACCGCTGGATGTGGAGATTGGGTGAGGGAAAGAATCCTTCTTTCAGGGGGAAATGGGGTGAAAG
>DAIESR010000437.1 GCA_027346205.1 Beijerinckiaceae bacterium | reverse complement strand
GCGCGGCTCCCCCCGTTCCCGGCATGATATAAAGCTGCTGCGTGCCGCCGCGATCCGAATCAAAGACGATCTGGGAGCCGTCGGGAGAATAGGACGGCGATGTGTCGATAGCCGAGGAATTGGAGAGCCGCGTCGTCGCGTGCGAGCGCAGATCCATGGCGTAGAGATTGGACGCGCCGGCTTGTGAAAGCGACATGACGATCTTTTGCCCATCCGGCGAGAAGCGCGGAGCGAAGGTCATGCCCGGAAAATTGCCGACGACCTCGCGCTGACCCGTCTCGATATTGAGCAGTAGAACCTTGGGATTGGACGCACCGAAGGCCATGTAGGTCACTTCCTGCGACGAAGGGGAGAAGCGCGGTGTGACCACAAGCTCGTCGCCACGCGTCAGATAGCGCACATTGGCGCCGTCCTGATCCATGATCGCGAGCCTCTTGCGTCGGCGGATCGCCGGGCCCGTCTCATCGACAAAGACGACGCGCGTATCGAAAAAACCTTTCTCACCTGTGATACGGGTGAAAATAGCATCAGAGATGATATGGGCGACCCGCCGCGCATTGTTCGGATCGGTGACATATTGCTGGCCAGTGACCTGATTGCCCGACGAGACGTCCCAGAGCCGGAATTCGGTCTGCAGCCTGCCGTTGCCGCCGCGGACGGCGCGGCCGGTGACGACGAATTGCGCGTTGATCGCCTTCCATGACGCCATCTGCAAAGGCAGATCCGGATTGGTCGGGTGATCAATGAAAGTCTTCGGGTCGACCGGTTGCAGAAAGACCGAACGGCTGAAATTGTTCGTGATGATTCCGGTGATGAGCCCCGCCTCGGAATCGCCGGCGAATTGCGTCACCGCCACCGTGACGGGTTTGAATGCGCCACCCGGCTGCACATCGAAATAACGGTCCTGCGCCCAAGCCGACTGCAAACCGGGAAGACTTGACGTTACGAGGCCTGAGGTTGCGCTTAGAACGAGGCCGCAGGCAGACCGTCGAGTGATGGATGGAAACATGATTTTCACGTCCGCTCGAATCGAGGAGATGGGCAGTCTGGACCGCCGCGATGACATGGTTTTGGAGAAGCGAATTGGCGCATGTGTCGGAAGCGTCACATCGTATCATCATTGAAACGCACGATGCGGCCCCGCCATTCGTCGTAATAGGGCTTGAATCGGTCTGGAACCGGCAGGGGATCGCATTCACGGATCGCGCGCACCGCACTTTCCGCGAGCGGGCGCCAAGCCGGATCGCTTGGAGGATTGATCAAGGTCGGCGCAGCCGCGAGCGAACCGTCGAGGTTCAGAGGCACGCGGACCTCCGGCACATATTTCGGACCGGGCGGGATGGTGATGGGCTGGATCCAGCAGCCTCGAAAACGATCCTGGAACCAGCCCTCCATCTGCGCCTGCAATGAAGGCGACAGCCGCGGCGCCGAAGCCGTCGGCGAACCGAGCGAAGCAAGATGCTCCAGTTGCCGATCCGTCGCGGCCTTGCGTTGCGGGTCTTCATGGCTCAAGAGCCGGCTGATGTCATTGACATCGAATTTATGCTGGCGTTCCTGCGCTTCGTCGCCCGATTTCGGCCGCGCCGGCTTCGGCGGCTCCTTCGGCTTTTTCTTGTCGAGCAATGTCGCAATCTGATCCAGCTTGAATTTCTGATCCTGCTTCTTCGCCTCTTCCTTTTTGGGTTCCGGCTTCGGACGGTCGAAATGCGGCCGCGGCACAGGGAGAGGTTCGCTCACATCGGCCTTTTCGGACAGCGGCTCGGCGACCGGTGGCTTGGGCACTGGCTTGCTCGGGGCCGGTTTGGGGGGCGGTGGTGGAGGCGGCGGCACGACGGCCGTCTGTTGAGGTTTGGGCGGTGGCTTATCGGCCTTGCCGGGCTCTGGAAGCTTCTTGCCGGGCGCCGGCGGCGTCGGCACGTCGCGCTTGGCTTCGGCGAGCGGCGGCTTAGGCTTGATCTCCGTCGTGTCGGCGATCTTGTCGGCCCTTTGCTTTTGATGCACTTCCTTCGCGCTCTTGTCGCCGCGCGTGATCTGATTGAGGTCCGTCGCGCTCACGACCTCGACAGGAACGGTTTCTTGCGCATCGTGGAATTTCGGCGTGCGGGAAAACGACAACAACATCGCCGCGAGCAGCGTCACATGGACTGCGCTCGAAACGACGAGGCCGGGTTTTTCCGAAAGCGACATCGCTGCTCAATACCCGTAGCTCAATTCTTGGACGGCTCTGTGACGAGCGCGACCTTCTTGTAGCCGGCGTTGGTGATGATCGACATGACGTCAGCGATCTTGCCGTAATTCACCTGATTGGATCCGCGCACATAGATGCGCTGATCAAATCCCTCATGCGCCACTTCCTTCAGCTTGTCGGCGAGCTTGTCCATCGGTACCGGATCGTCCATGACGAAAATCGCGCCCTTCTCATCAATCGCGACGGACAGAGGCTTTTGCTCGATATTGAGCGCCGCCGCCTTGGTGTGGGGCAAATCGATCGGCACACCGGTCGCGAGCAGCGGCGCCGCGACCATGAAGATGATCAAGAGAACCAGCATGACGTCGATGAAGGGCGTCATGTTGATCTCGGCCATGGCCGCATAGCGCGGCACGCCGCGGCGACCGCGCCTGCCACCCTTGCGCGCCTGCGCGCCGCTCATCCCCATTTGTTCCTCCGCATTCCGCGAACGCTGGCTTGCATGAAAAAAACAACCATTCCTGGCCGGTCAGGAGCTGTTCGAAGCTGCGCTTGCGAAGGCAAACGGCAATGAACGCCATGCCGCGCGCCAGCGTCAGGCCGCACGGTCGCGAACGGCATGCTGATCGATCTGCCGCGACAGAATCGAGGAGAATTCATCCGCGAACCCTTCGAGACGCGCCTGCTTTTTGGCGACATCGCCTTGCAACTTATTGTAGGCGATGAGCGCCGGAATCGCCGCGAAAAGGCCGATGGCCGTAGCAAACAGCGCCTCGGCGATCCCGGGCGCCACCACGGCAAGCGACGTGTTGCGCGAGGCCGCAATGGAGCGGAACGAAGTCATGATGCCCCAGACCGTGCCGAACAGACCGACGAAGGGACCGGCGGAGGCGACCGTCGCAAGGACGAGAAGATTCGACTCGAGCTTTTCGACCTCGCGGGCGATCGACACGTCGAGCACTTTCTCGATGCGTGCCTGAAGGCCCATGAAGGAGCCGCTCGCTGTCTGAACCGAGCGTTTCCATTCATGCATGGCGGTGACGAAGAGGCTCGCCATGCCGCTTGTCGGCCGTGCCGACAAAGTCGTGTAGAGTTCTTCGAGCGAGGTGCCAGACCAGAAGACCTGCTCGAAACGGTCCATGGCCTTCTGCACTTTTGCGAACAGAATGGCCTTGTTGACGATGATGGCCCAGCACCAGATCGAGGCGCCGAGGAGGCCCAGCATCACGAGCTTGACGACGATATGCGCGCTCATGAACATGCTGAACAAGGAGACTTCCACCCCTGGCGTAGCCAGGCCGGACGTGGCGATCTCGGCAGGATTCATTTCTTTCGTCCTTGCAAATCAGGCGGCAGAGCAGTTGCTCGGCTCGAACTTCCGAGACCGCGACATGTCCCCCGCGCCTGTCCCGTGCGGAATGCCGAGATTCCACTGGCTGGCGCGGATTACCGAAGGGGCGGATGCGAACACCTGTGCTGCAAATCCGTCATTTCTTGGGCTTTTCGGCATGTCCGACAGCATTAATATCAGTGTCCGAGTTAACCTATCTTTTAGGTTAACACAAAGTTAGCCGGCCGCTGTCGCGGCAGGTCTATTTCGTCGGCGCTTTGAGGCCGGCTAACATCAGGTGATAGGAGCCAGGCTTCAGCGTGACGGTGCCGCCGACCTTGGCGCCGGGTGGGGTCGCGCGGTGGCAACGAAATTGGCGCATGGGGCAGGTTCGTCGAATAGACAGCAGCATGAAACTGCGCTGGAGACATGGCCCTCGCAAGGCGGCGGTATGGCACAAGCCGCCGAGATCCGAGCTTCCGGCGCGTCAGCCGCCAGCAAACTTGGCGAGAATGGCTTGCGGCAGTCGCTGTGCCCGGCCGTCAGATACGGCTGCGATACGGACATGGGCCGTAACCAACGGCTCTTTGTCGCGCAAGATGCGTTGAGCCATGTCAATCGAGGCGCCGCCGATCTTGGCGATGCTTGTTTCGATAGTGAGTTCGTCGTCCATGCGCGCCGGTTTCAGAAATTCGATGCTCATCTTGCGCACGGCGAAGGCGAGAGGGCCGCCGGCCTCCGCATCGAAAAGCGCGGTCTGATGAATGTCATGCGCGCGCAAGAATTCGGTGCGGCCGCGTTCGAGAAAACGGAGATAAGAGGCGTGATACACGACGCCGGAAAAATCCGTGTCCTCATAATAGACGCGGACCGGGAAGAGCAGCGGTTCGTTCATCACTGAAACAGCTTCCTATGGCAGTAGCCCCGCCGCACAATATTTGCCGAAAAATTGAGCCATTTGCGTCACCGGCCAAACCTCATTTGGGTCGATCGTCCTGTACCCCGGCCCGCCGTTCCGTTCCCTACGTCAAAGAGTGGGCAGACGGCAAATGGCTTGCCGCATCCATCCGAGCTAATCTGCCGAAAACGTCTGCCACGGACGCCCTGCATGCGCCGGGAGGAGAGATGAGCCAAAAACCTTCAGCGACGCCCAATGGCGAAGCCGCCGCCCCATTCCCCGTGGGAAAGGGCGCGATCGATGGCACGGGCGAGCAAGCGGCATCTGAACTCTCGGATC
>DAIESR010000424.1 GCA_027346205.1 Beijerinckiaceae bacterium | reverse complement strand
ATTTCACGCGACTCGTGCTCTTGCGCTCGTCGCAATCGGCGGCGCTCGCCTTTCTTTTCGTGCCGATCAGCACGATCGCCTATCAGACATTGCCGCGCGAACTCAATGGCGATGCGACGGCGCTGTATGCGATGTTCCGTAATGTCGCCGGATCGATCGGCATCGCCTTGTCCACAGCCACGATTCAGCAGCGCATGCAGACGCATGAGGCCTATCTGTCGCAATGGGCCTCACCCTTCCATCAGCCTTTCGTGGAACTGCTCCACCAATATCAGTCCGCTCTACGGTCGATGGGTCATGCGGCATCCGCCGCCCATGATCTCGCAATCGTGAAGCTCTTGCAGGTGTTTCGTATTCAGGCAGCGGTGCTCGCTTATTCAGATGTGTTTTTCTATTGTTCTTTCGTTGCGTTCGCGATGGTACCGTTTTGCTTCCTGCTCACGGCGAAGAAGGCCGGTGCGGGCGGCGTGGGGGCGCATTAGCGTGGTGGCTTTGTTGCGCATAGCGTGCGCTGCCGCGGGCGCGTATCGGCACGCGCTGCGACGGCGCCCACTCGTCAACCTGCCGCTCTGTCTGTTCTTAGGACCGCTGCTCGCAGGCTGTGCGGTCGGCCCCAATTTCGTGCCGCCCGATCCGGGCCTGCCAGCGACCTCTTTCTTCGCCACGGCAGGACATGAGCCGACGCAGAGACATGCGTCGACATCTGCGCCCCTTGCACCGCTGGACCCGGACTGGTGGGCGATCTTTCACGACCAACGCTTGACCGCCCTGGAACGACGCGTCGCCGAGGCTAATCTCGACGTCAAGACCGCCACTTTGCGCCTCGCGGAAAGTCGTTTCGAGCGCAATGCGGCCGCTTCCGCGCAACTTCCAGGGCTCAACGGCAATACCTCTTATGAGCGGGAAAAGCCCAGCAAGAACGGTCTGCTCGGCTTGTTCGGCCAAGGCGCCGGCGGACAATCCGCGGGCGGCTCCTTCGGCTCTGGCACGGGTGGTATTCCCGGCAATCTCACCGCGCCTTTCAGCCTCTGGCAATATGGCTTCGATGCCGCTTGGGAACTCGATCTCTGGGGCAAGATCAGGCGTCAGGTCGAGTCCGCGAATGCGCAGGTCGAAGTCGCTGCGGAACAGCGGCGTGGCGTGCTCATCACGAGCCTCGCCGAAGTCGCGCGCGATTACATGCAGCTGCGCGGCGTGCAAATGCAGATCAAGATCGCCAAGGACAATCTCGAAACGGCAAGGCAGATACTCAATGTCAGCCGTACCCGGTCCGAAAGCGGCCTGACGACCGGACTCGATGTTGAAAATGCGGCGGCGCAAGTGGAAGCGGTGCGTGCGCAATTGCCGGATCTGCAACGCCAGCAATCCGAGGCGATTAATGCCTTGAGCTTCTTGCTCGGCGAAGCGCCCGGTGCTCTCGCCGGCATTCTCGTGACGCCGCATGCGCTGCCGCCGACTCCACCGTGTCTGCCGCTTGGCATTCCCTCCGAGTTGGCGCGGCGACGGCCGGACATTCGTCAAGCCGAGGCGCAGCTTCATGCGGCGACCGCCAATATCGGTGTTGCGATCGGTGACTTCTATCCGAGCGTCAAGCTCAATGGCAGCGTTGGATTCCAGGCGCTCGATCTGAAGAATCTCTGGAAGGGGAGTTCGCTCCAATATGCCTTGGGGCCGAATGTCACTTTGCCGATTTTCGAAGGCGGCCGGCTGAAGGCGACGCTCGCCATGCGCACGGCGCAACAGCGCGCGGCGGCGATCGCCTATCACGAGACGGTGCTGAAGGCGTGGCATGATGTGGTGAATGCGCTCGTCGCCTATCGCACAGAGCAAGAACGGCATCTTCACCTCAGAGCGCAGGCGGTGCATGCACGCGCGGCCTTGGGTCTCGCACGCGATCGCTATAAAAATGGTGTCGCGCAATTCATTACAGTGCTCGATGCGGAACGCACATTGCTGCAAGCCGAGCAGCAGGAAGCGACGAGCGAAACGACAGTCGCGATCGATCTCGTCGCACTCTATAAGGCTTTGGGCGGCGGATGGGAGACGACTTTTCCCACAGCGTCTCACGCGGCAGTTGCGACGCTCCACGCCGCTCGCTAGATCGATATATTTAGCCTCGTATTTTTAATGGCAAATTCATTCCAAGATTGCTGCGGCGCAAATGCTTTCTCATGCGGAAAGCATGAACTGAAAAGCCTATGACATTGCGGTAGACACACTGATTGCGGATCGCGAGAACTGGCGTGATAATCCGAAGCAAGGGGGACTCGAGACTCTCTCCGTAGAGGGAAAGGATACGCCATCATGACAAGATCCTCTTGGAAGGCCGAACCGGCCGGCCCGCGATCCATCGCTCTCGTCGGTCCTTATGGGAGCGGTAAGTCTACTCTCTTCGATGCATTGATGGCCGCGGCCGGAGCGCCGGTGAAGCGCGGCGGCGATGCGCGCAGCCGCGGGATGACCACGGAGCTGCGGCTCGGCCATTGCACTTTTCTCGACGAGCCCTGGGCCATTCTCGATTGTCCCGGCTCCGTCGAATTCGCCTATGACACGCTCAGTGCCTTGATGGTCTGCGATCTCGCCATTGTCATCTGTGAGCCTTCGCCCGAGCGCATGACGAGCTTCACTCTTCTCATGAAGACGCTGGAGGATCATGGCATTCCGCATCTCGTCTTCGTCAACAAGATTGACATGCTCGCGGGTCGTGTCCGCGACTCGATTGCGGCACTGCAGAATTATTCGAGCTTTCCTTTGGTGTTGCGTCAGGTGCCGATCCGCGAAGAGGATGCTGTCACCGGTTATGTCGATGTCGTGAGCGAGCGCGCTTACCGCTATCGGCAGGAGCAAGCCTCCGAACTGATCACTCTGCCCAATGATATGCTCGATCGCGAACGCGAGGCGCGCGCTGGATTGAGCGAGATCCTCGCTGATCATGACGACGCGATTCTCGAAAAAATTCTGGAAGATGTCGCGCCCACGTCGGATGAGCTTTTCAAACAGCTTCATGATGATCAGGCGCGTGGCAGCATCGTCCAGGTTCTGCTGGGCTCAGCCATGCAAGGCTTCGGCATTCAGCGTCTGTGGAAGGCGTTGCGACATGATGCGCCGAATGCCTGGGAGACCGCGCAGCGCCATGGCATTG
>DAIESR010000411.1 GCA_027346205.1 Beijerinckiaceae bacterium | reverse complement strand
AAAGCAGCAAGGGCGACAGTTTTGTCCACAGGACGGCAGCGGACAGCGCCGTCGCAGACCCATGAATCGGCCCGTGAGGCAGCCGAAGAACTCGCGATCAAAGCCTTGATTTTCCTTGCTGCCGATGCGGAACGGGTGGAGCGCTTCGCGGCGCTCAGCGGGCTTTCCATCGAAAATCTGCGCACTGCGGCAGAATCACCGGATTTCCTCGCAGGCGTTCTCGATCACCTCGCAGGTGATGAGAGCCTGCTCCTCGCCTTCGCCGCCAATAGCGGCATCGATCCCGCCCATGTGCAGCGTGCCCGGGCGATCCTGTCGCCCTCGTCGGAGGCGTGATGCGTGCGGCGGGGATCTATTGTCGTGACTGTCTCGCAAGCCTGCCGCGGGATGATGCCACCTCGGATCGCTACCCCTCATGCCGCTCACCGCGCCTTTTGAAGCACGAGGAGATCGACCAGCTCTCAATCGCGCATATCGATTGCGACGCCTTTTATGCCTCGATCGAAAAGAGGGACCGCCCGGCCATCCGCGACAAGCCGCTCATCGTCGGTGGTGGCAAGCGCGGAGTTGTCGCCACCTGCTGCTATGTCGCGCGGACCTATGGCGTGCGTTCCGCCATGCCCATGTTCAAAGCGCTTGCCGCCTGCCCGCAGGCGGTGGTCATCGCGCCCGACATGGCCAAATATACGCGAATAGGCCGGCAGATTCGTGCGCTCATGCGAGAGCTGACGCCGCTCGTGGAGCCGATCTCCATCGATGAAGCCTTTCTCGACCTCGCGGGCACAGAGGCGCTGCATCACGCAAATCCGGCGCTGGTGCTCGCGCGCTTCGCCAAGCGCATCGAGGACGAACTCGGCCTCACCGTCTCCATCGGCCTCAGCTATTGCAAATTTCTCGCGAAGATCGCTTCGGATCTCGACAAACCGCGCGGCTTTACAGTGATCGGCCGCAACGAGGCGAAGGATTTCTTGGCCTCGCAGCCGATCAGCCTCATCTCCGGTATCGGCCGCAGCGCAGAGGCGAAACTCGCCCGCGATGGTTTTCGCGTGATGGGAGATCTGCAACGGCGCAGCGAAGCGGATCTTCTGCGCCTTTATGGTGCCGAAGGGCGCCGCCTCTGGCAATTGTCGCAGGGGCTCGATACACGCCAGGTCAATCCCGACCATGTTACGAAAAGCCTCTCGGCCGAAACCACATTCGAGACAGATGTCGCGACGGACAAAGACCTCGTCCCCATTCTCTATGCGCTTTGCGAAAAAGTCGCTGGACGCCTCAAGCACGCCGAGCTTGCCGGCCGCAACGTCACACTGAAACTGAAGACAGCGGATTTCGAGCTGCGCACGCGTACACGATCCGGTCTTGCGCCGACGCAATTGCCCGGCCGTCTCTTCGCGCCGGCACACGATCTATTGGCGGCGGAAATCGACGGCACACGCTTCCGCCTGATCGGTATCGCAGCCGGCGATCTCTGCCCGGCTGCGAACGCCGATCTCGGCGATCTCGTCGATACGAAAGTCCGGCGCGACAAAGCGGAAGACAGAGCGATCGACGCGATCCGCGCGAAATATGGACAAGGCGCCATCGTCAAAGGAATCGCATTGCGCAAGCGATGAACAACAACCCGCGGCACCTATTTCGAACAGGCAGGCGTCGGCAAGAGTTCAAGATTCGTTATTTTTCCGGCGAGAACGAAATCGCCATAGTCCAAGCGCAAGGCGCGCGAAATCCCGTTCTCATAAAGCTCGAAGGACAAGACATAGTTCGGCGTTTCGTCTTTGCGGCTCATGTCGTAATAGCCGATCGTGACAGGCCACCGCCGCATGTTCTTCAAAAGCGGAATCTGCACCGCCGATTCGGCCGGCGGCTTGGTGCGCGGAGCGCCGATGAAAGTGGTCGTCTGGAAGATCTTCTCGCCCGTGTCCGATCCGTCATAGACCTTCACTTCGATAATATGTTGGTCCGCCTTTGCCGCCGCGAGAATATATTTCAGATGCTCGGTCGGGAATAGAATGTCGCGATCGAGATGAAGTTTCTCGATTTTCGGCCTGCTGAGCGAGACGGAGACCGGACCGGAGGCCCCGCGCTGGGCACGGCCGTCGACCTCATCGGCCGGTTCATTGTCGACCCGTGTCTGTGACTTGAAGGCGAAGCTCTTGCCGGCAGCATCCTCGAAAGTCGCCGAACGCATGTCGGAGATGCGCGTCGGCCCCTCTGCCGGCTGCAGTTCGGTGAGCTGGCGGAAACTCTGCGTATAGCCGTCGCAAGCAGAGCCCCTGAAATCGAAAGCAATACGGCCACGGGCAAAAGTCGGGCTCTTCGATCCGGTGGCTTCGAGCAGACTCAAATCATAGATCGCACGATGCGAGGCGAGCGGTATCGATTCGATCGAGGCTCGCAGGCCAGATGACAGCGGCGGCACGCCCGACGGCGCGCTGGCGGCAAGAACCGGCCCGGTCAGGAGCCCACCCGCTGCAAGCAGCATGACACACAGGAAGCCAAGGGCGAACCGGGTTCTCTCAAATTTCGACAAGGTACGAATCTCCCTCTTGTCCGCCGTTGATCAAAACTTCTTTCAACCGCGAGGCGCGGCAAAATTAAGATGCTGCGGCACTCCTTACAACTGGACCTTTTACGTTGAGGAACGGCGAAGTAATATCAAGCCTTTGAAAGGGCGACTCGTGCCATGTCTCGAAGACGACGATCATGGCGCGTAGGGCGTCATTGCGAGCGAAGCGAAGCAATCCAGTCTTGTTCCGGCGTATCTGGATTGCTTCGCTTCGCTCGCAATGACGATGACGACCGCAGGCATAAGTCCTCATCGGAAAGATTTAGTATAAGAGCCGTCAATGCATGCAACAAGGCTATTATCACCTTACTGGCTTGGCTGTTACTTCTAAATTTATGTATATTCTCTGGTTTTAGAACTTCGGTTGACGGAGATTCGCTGTGAATTTTGTGAGGTATTTGTTCGCGGTTTTGCGCCAGGCTGCGCGCCCGTCACTTAATATAACCCAAAACGTCGAATTTATTGTCATTTTGGCAGCTAGGCTATCTGTTTATGTTTTTCTACCGACAAAGGCATACTTGGACCACTGGAACATAATAGGACACCATGAGACTCTTCAATTGAATGAATATGATTTGAAGGACTGGAAGGAAGGAGAAAGCTCACCCGCGCTGTAGCTAGGAATTTGAGGTTGGCCTGGAAAGACAACACTCACGCGTGGGGAACGAGAGGCGGATCAGGCTTGCGTCGGCCGCGATGATCGGCACATTGGCGCGATTATCATCCGATCCCGGAGTTCAGGCATGAGTGCGATCGAAGAGCGTTTGCGCAGTCTCAACATCATTCTTCCCGCCGCCGCGGCGCCCGTCGCCAATTATGTGCCTTGCGTGATTTCCGGCTCGCTCCTCGTGGTCTCGGGCCAGCTCGCCTTCGGCGACGACGGCAAGCTCGACCCCACCCATGTCGGCAAAATCGGCGGCGCCGTCTCGGTCGAGGCCGGACGCGCAGCGGCGCAACGCTGCGCGATCAATATTTTCGCGCAAGCCAAAGCGGCGCTGGGCGATCTCGACCGCATCCACCGCTGCGTGCGGCTCGGCGGCTTCATCAATGTGGCACCGGGATTTTCGCAAGTGGCCTCGGTGATGAACGGCGCGTCTGATTTCATGGTCGAGGTTCTGGGCGAGGCCGGCCGCCATGCCCGCTCGACAGTCGGCGTCGCCGAACTGCCGATGGACTGCGCTGTCGAAGTCGAAGCTATGTTCGAGATCGCCGTTTGAGAATCATGCAGTGAGCCGGCATCCGAACGCCCCCGCCTGGCTCATAGCGCGGCCGATCGCGCATCGCGGACTCCATGATGCTGCGCAAGGCATCGTTGAGAACAGCCTGACAGCGGCGCATCGTGCCGTCGGAAAGAATTACGCGATCGAATGCGATGTGCAAGCGAGCAAAGACGGGGAGGCGATTGTCTTCCATGACGAAACGCTCGCCCGCCTCGTCGGCACGCCGGATGCCATAGGGATGCTCATGGCAACGGAGATCACACGTCTCACCTATAAAAACGCGCAAGAGCATATCCCCACACTCGAAGATTTTTTATCGACGGTCGCAGGCCGCGTGCCGCTGATCGTCGAATTGAAGAGCCGCTTCGATGGCGATCCAAGTTTGGCTCGCCGTGTCGCACAGCTCGCAGCGCGCTATAGGGGGCCGCTCGCGCTGAAAAGCTTCGATACGCAGATCCTTTGCACGCTTCGCGAACTCAAAATCGGGCTGCCGCTCGGACTCGTGGCACAGGCGCGTTACACGGCTGAGGAATGGCCGCAATTGAACGCGCTTGCACGAAAGAATCTCGAAGCGCTCGTGGATTTTCCTCGCGCAAGGCCCGATTTTCTGTCCTGGCATATCGGCGATCTGCCGCATTCCGTGCCCATGCTCTGCCGCGCGGGCTTGGGCATGAAGGTGATGGTCTGGACGGTGCGAACCAAAGCTCAGCGGGCGGACGCCGCGCGATGGGCGGATCAGATCGTCTTCGAAGGGTTCGAGGCTTAAAATACGTCTTGCCGGCCTCGATCGGCCATCGGCGCTAACCAAAGATCGAGAGAATCCTGGCCACTTGTCTTGCCGTGGCGGCCGCTCCAGCCGACAAATGAGCCAATGGAGTATGGAGCCGCGTCATGTTGAAAAAATTGTTCTTCGCCGCCGCCACGGCTGCGGTTCTGGCCGCTTCGCCCGCCGCTGCGGGACCTTGGCGCAATTACGAGAATTATTATCCGCTCCCCGAGCCGCGCATGATCTATGCCTTGCCCTATGGCGCGCCATTTGCGGCCTATGCGGATGTCACTGTACCTGTGCCTGTCGTGACTTATGTGCCAATGACGGTTCGGGTCTATGGCATCACGCCGCAGCCGCCCTATTATAATGTTCCGCCCTATGCCGTGCTGGAGCCCTATTGAAGTGGGCCTGTGACGGTGGCAGAACGGGGCTGGAGAGCGGCGGCATATATCTGCGGCCGTGTCGGAATCGAGAGGCCCTCATGTTCATCGCCATGAACCGTTTCAAGGTCAAGAAGGAGGAATGCGCCGCTTTCGAGGAAGTCTGGCGCACGCGCGACTCGCGTCTCCTCGAAGTCCCGGGCTTCGTCAGCTTCCAACTGCTGCGCGGGCCGGAGCGTGAAGATCACGTGCTCTATGCTTCGCATTCGCTGTGGGAGAACCAGGACGTCTTCATCGCCTGGACGAAATCCGAGCAGTTCCGTGCCGCCCATGCCGGCGCCGGGGAACGCAAGCCTTTAACGCTCGGCCATCCGGAATTCGAAGGGTTTGAAATTGTCCAAAGCCTCGAAAATCCGAACCTGACCGCGCAAGCTGCACAGTAAGCGCCCAACTGCTGGACGAAGCTGCACGCTCGAAACTTGCTATGAGCTTTTTTTATTTGACGCATGATCTCATCCGAAAAGCCTGCAACTTTTCGGGATCATGCGTCACCGCACCTTATCCCAGCGCGTGCCGAAGATCGTATCGCATAAGCCGGGGCTGCCGAAGCCATCGCTGAAGCTCACATTGAAGCGGCGATGATGCTCAGCATGTGCCTTGCTCGTGGCGAGCCCTTCGATAAAGCCGCCAAGCCAGGGCAGCGTCTTGAAAAAGCGCGTCTGCCGCAAAGGCACGGCAAAATCATAGCCCGAATGTTCGTAGAGACCACCGAAGGCGCCGAGACCCGCGACAAAGCCGTGAAATAGAATGTCGCTGCCGCCACCGCCGATGAGCACGAGCGGCACGAGATAAGGCAGAGCGATTTCGAGAAAGAAATCGGCTGAACTCATATAGCAGGCGCTGATGCTCTTGCTCGCGCCGGTCGAATGATGCTTCGCGTGGCCCAATCTCTTCATCAGGCTCGGCCGGTGCAGAATGCCGCGATGCGCGATATATTGCACGATGTCATGGCCGACGCCCATCAAGACAACGCTGACGATGAAGCGTAGCGGGCTCAAATGTTCGGCGCCGGTGAAGGCAAGACCAGCCCATTGCAAGAAAATCATGGCTGGCAAGAGAACGAAGATCTGATTGGCGAGAACGCGCGGCATCATCGCCGCATAAGAGAGCCGATCAACATTGCGGACCTTGGCGCTCTTCAGCCAATTATTGCGGTCGCAAAGCTCAAAGCCAAAGCCGATGCCGTGATAGGCGACCATCATTACCGCCCAGGTCAAGATGGACAGCGGCAGCCACACCGGCAATTGACCATTCGCCGCAAGCCCACCCATGGTTCAGCCTTTCCCTCGAAAATACCGCCCGTCCCGGCCATCTATGCCGGAGCCGGCAGAACACGCAAGTCGGTGCCGGGCCATATGATCGAGGTCAAGAGAAAGGCAAAACCGAGTTGCGGCTTTTTGGCCGCGTCGACGGTTGGCGACCGCACCCGGATTTCCACCGTCCGATTCCACCTGTCCCTTGATCCGTGCCGTTCGAGGTTGACGAAGGCGCGGCGACAGGCGAGGAAGCCTCGGCCTCCTCCTATCGGTGAGTGATCATGTCCGACGTTTCGCCCGAAAAACACCACATCGCCCGCAAAGCTGCGCGCATGTTGCTCGAAATCGAGGCGATCTCGTTCAATGCCGCAACACCCTTCATTTTCACCTCGGGCTGGGCGAGCCCGGTTTATACCGACATGCGCAAGATCATTGCCTATCCGCGCCTGCGCCGCGAATTGATCGAGCTGGCAGCGGAAACGATCTTCGAGGAGATCGGCTATGAGAGCCTCGATCTCGTCGCCGGCGGCGAGACGGCCGGCATTCCCTTCGCCGCTTGGCTCGCCGACCGGCTGATGCTGCCGATGCAATATGTCCGTAAAAAGCCGAAGGGATTCGGCCGCAATGCCCAAATCGAAGGCACGATCATCGATCAAGGCCGCGCCTTGCTCGTCGAGGATCTTGCGACGGACGGGCGGAGCAAGGTGAATTTCTGCGAAGCCTTGCGCACGGCCGGGCAGCGCTGCGACCATGCCTTCGTCTTCTTCTTCTATGATATTTTTCCCCAGACGCGGCCACTGATGGCCGAGATCGGGCTCACGCTCCATTATCTCGTGACCTGGTGGGATGTGCTCTCAGCCGCAAAGGAAGCAGGACATTTCCCTGCCGCGACGCTTGATGAGGTCGAAGCCTTTCTCCACACGCCTGCTGCCTGGTCGGCGGCGCATGGCGGCATCGCCGAGTTCAAACCGGCGGGATAGTCATCGAAACATCACATAGTCATCAAACTGGGCATCAATTGGTAAGAATTTATCTTGTTGCCCCATTTGCAACGTCTCTTGCCGTTGTGTTGACGCAAAGCCTCGTTCGAATAGGGACGCTCTCGAAACAAACTCCTGAGTTCGGCATGCCAGCGCCCTTCAAGATGAAGTCTGTCGCGGTGATCGTGTCCTCTCTGCGACGCCGCAGAAAACTTGGCCGTTTCGGCTCTTCCTCTCTGCTGGCAGTGATGGTCCTCGTCCCGGCTGCGTTGGCGACGTCCGCTTGGCATATCGCCGGCCCTTCATTGGACCAAGGCGGCTCAGCCCAAACGGCCGCGCATTCGCAGCCGATTCATTCGGCTTTGCTCAATTTGGGCCCGCATGCTTTAGCCCTGCGCGCTTCGGCTCCACGCTCTTCATCTTGGGCCGGCGGGCTCGAACCGACGCAGTCCGAAAAGCGGTCATCGGCCGCAAGGGAGCCAAAGCAGCCGATCACTTCCGCCTCTTATACATCCGGCTTCGACAAGAAGGTGGCGGGTCTCGACCCTTTGCCGCGGGCACAATCGTCGGCAAGTCTCGCTCAGGCACGTGATCCGCGGGCTTGCCCACGCGATCTCAATTGTTCATTCCGGTCGATGAAAGTAGTGGCTGTCTCTGCACCGCCACTGCATCAGCGAGCAGCCCCAGTCGATCCTGAAATTGCTAAGGCGAAGAAGCCCGAAACCGGCGGCTTCTCATTATTCGCGGCGCATCTGCGCCTGCCGTCACCGCCGCATCTGCCATCGGCCAACATCCTGTTGAAACCCTTCACTTTCGTCGGCACGACTTTCGCGCATTTCGTCAAGAAAATGTGACGCTGCCATCCACAGACCATGGCTTTTATCCCGCCTATATGAACCGCACCTTTGGCACATCGGATACATTCGATGTGCTTGAACTGCGTTCCATATAGACAGGTTAACTCCGCTCTATATCAAATAGTTAGAGCAGACTCTAAACGACGACGACGTGATCGATCGCTTCGTAGACGACGAAATATGTGCGCGTTCCATCGGTCCAGGTCACCGCGACGTCGCCGAAAGCAATCTGCTGATCCTGCACGCTATAGCCAGAAATCGTCTGCACCATCCCGGCCTTGGTCGTGATCTTGCTGTCGCGGTTCTTGGCTTTCGCCATGTCGATCAGGGCTTTCAGAGCGTCCTTCATTGCGTTTGATTCATCCATGTCCGCGCTCCAATTGTCCGCGCTCTCCAATATGGCCGCCCGAGAGCGTCTCTTGGCGCGTGCGGATCGCTCCCCTCAATTTTTCGCAGGCCGATGAGGCCGGAACCGCGTCATGCTGGCGCGCGACGAGTCGGGCGCCCGATTGCCATCGGCTCCGCCTGCTTAACCGCTTCTGGCACAACTCATGCCGAATTAGTCGCGAGCAGACGATTTCGCCGATGACAGGCCGCGCACGGCGTCTGTCCGAGCGTCTCGGCAAACGGCCTTTTACGAAAATCCGACACGGGAAGAGCCCAAGTTCTCATTTGCCGGTGGCGTCCCTGGGGGAACAGTATCGGGGCGTGCGAATTTATCGTAGGCTAAAATACTGAGCCTGTGGCGCGGCCGGCAGCAATGGAGACATTCATGAACGTCATCATCTGGCTCGTGATCGGTGGGCTCGCGGGATGGATCGCCGGCCTGATTGTTCAAGGAACCGGCTTCGGCCTCATCGGCGATATTGTGATCGGCATATTGGGGGCGCTGATTGCCGGCTGGCTCCTACCGCGCGCCGGGCTCCATATCGGCACCGGCTTCATCCCCGAAGTGATCAATGGTGTGATCGGCGCTGTCATCCTGCTTGTCGTGCTCGGCCTGATCCGACGCGCGGTCTGAAGCTCGGCTCTTTTAGTCCGAACAGCCTTTGCCGCACCGCCATATTTGCGCGTAGCGGCCGGTGTCTCATTGACTATTGCTATGCCCAATCGCCCAGACATAGGCCGCCACGGCGGCAACATCAGGCGCTGAAAGTGGAACGCCGCCTTTTGGGGGCATCGCGCCGGTATATTGTTTCGGCTGCGGCACGCCATGGATGATCGTGCCGGCAATCGATTTGAGACTACCGTCTCCCCAGATCCATTTTCCATCGGCGAGATTGGGACCGACCGAAGTTCCCTTGCCATCCGATCCATGACAGCCGCTGCATGTGCTGGCTGCGGCCTCGCCGTGGAAGATGCGGTCGCCCAGTGCGACCTCCTCTTTCGTCGCCCCCGGGGGTACCGGCAGCGATGTCGGCCCGAGCCGACCCGCGCGCGGATGAATGCCTTCCGGCGGCAACACTGGGCGCGATACCGTCGCTTCCACCTTGGACGCCGGCGCGGACACCGCTCCGTTCACATCGGCTGGGCCTTTGTAGGTGACGCGCCAGATCCGGCCATGGACATCATCGGAAATATAGAGTGCACCATTCGGCCCCATGGCGAGGCCTGAAGGACGGAATCGGGCTCGGCCGGGCTCCTTGATCGCACCGGCAAATCCATCGGCGAAGACAATGAATTTGCCGAAAGCTTTGCCATCGGCCATCGGCTGGAAGACGATATTATAGCCACCCTGCGGCGCGGGTGCGCGATTCCAGGAGCCATGGGAGGCAATGAAGGCCCCGCCCTGATAGGGCTTCGGAAACGCCCTACCAGTGTAGATCAGAAGATCATTGGGTGCCCAATGGGCGGGGAAGAAGGCGACCGGCCCCTGCTTATGTGCGCAGACACCGACCCTCTTGCCGTCGCCGCCATATTCAGGCGCCAGCACAAGCTTTTTCTGGAAGCCGTCGAAATAGCATTCCGGCCAGCCGTAATCGGCGCCGTGGCGGAGCTGGACCAACTCTTCGGCCGGCAGCTCATGGCCCTGCTCCGGCTTGTAGATGTCAGGCCAGTTTTCCGAGAGCTGATCGCGGCCGTGCTGAGTTGCAAACAGCCGTCCGGCGGAATCGAAAGACAAGCCTTCGCCATTGCGCAGCCCGGTGACGAAACGCTCTTTGGCTGAAAAGCGCTGACCGATCTTATCGGCATTATAGCGCCAGATCCCGCCCCGCGTTTCGAGTTCGGTGCACGGCTTCTCGCCGGGCGAATTGGGCATGCGGTTTTCGATCTGACAGGAATTCGTCGCCGAGCCGAGATCGACATAAAGATCGCCCTTCGCACCGATCACGAAGGGATGCATGGGATGATCGCCGGTCAATGGCAGGCCGGAGACGATCACCTCGGGCGGACCTTTCGGCACGACAGCACCCGGAGAAAGGGCATAGCGCAGGATACGGTCGTTCACCTCGGCATAGAGGCCATTCTTATAGAGCGCGATGCCGGTCCCGCCCGCGGCGCCCTGGGCGACACCAGGCCCGAAGCGCTCGACGATATCGGCATGGCCGGTGCCCTTGCTGTCCTTGAGCGCGACGAGGAAACCGCCGGAAGGAACCGGACTATTGTGATAATAGCCGCCGCTCCAGGTGTTGACATAGACAGTGCCGTCCGGCGTGACGACGAGATGGCGGGCATGGCCGATATTGTCGGCGAAGACGGTCGCGCAGAAGCCTGGAGCCAGCGTAATCCCACCATTGTTGCCGACGCAGGCAGGCAGCTGCCCGGTTGGCGCCCTATTGTCTACCTGTGCGAACGCCAGCGATGTGCCCGCGGGAAGCACAGCCACGGCGAGAAAAACGGCAACCACACCCGCGCGGCCGCACGCCGGCATGCCGAAAAAAGGGCTCGAGACGCCCAATGCAATGCTTGTCTTGGCGCAACGATCGAGCTTGGCCATGAAAGAAGCTCCCAAGTAAGAGGCTCCCAAGCAAGAGGCTCCCATGAATTGGGCTCCATTTCCGCAAATCGTTCTTCAGTTATGGCGCAGGCGGGCTAATCCAACGCGTGTCTCGCAAAATTGATCCTGAGAAGAGCGATGACGAAAGAACCGAAGATGGCTGACCTACGTTCTGGCACAAAAGCCCCATGCCTCAGGCACGGGGTTTGCGCCTGCCCCTCAAAACCCGCCAGCCAGAAGCGATTGATCCCGCCATATGGAACCACATTCTCAGCGCATCGGACGTCCCGATGCGCAAATAAAATCATGAAACAGCCGTTCCAGCGCTTTTCTCTTCAATCTTGACCCGTCGCTGGGCTCCCTCCATTGAAAGCACATCGACTTTAGCCAAATATCGGAATCCTGCGCATGAAGCCCGAAGATAAGGCTCAACCCATTAATCAGACGGGCACATCGACGACAGAACTCGGCACGCAGCTCGCCGTGCGCATGATGCTCGCGGGCATCATTTCATATCAGGCTGCGACATCGGCGAACGAAAACATAAGCGCAACCGCTATAGTCGCCGAAATGAAGAGAATCATCGGGACCGTCATCGAAGCCATGGACTTGCAGGTGAAAAGCGTGAGCGATGGCAGCGACCCGATTGTCGTCGAGGAAGAAATTCGGCGAGCCGCCATGGAGTATCTGGAAGCAACCTTCACCTTCGTGAAAGTCTGAACTGCCGAAAATTCTCCCACGTGCGAAGCCGGTGCTCAAACTGGGCAATGAGGGAACGTTTGTGACGCCGCCATATGCCTGCACCGTCGATATGAGAGACACTAATTAAATACGCAAAAACTGCCGAGGCCAGCGCCATTAGAGCGTGTTGCGGCAAAGTTAATCGACTTTTCCGATCGAGAAGAAAAAGCTCAAATGGCTATTCGATTTGTCAACAAGACACACAGCCTTCGGCAGGGCAATCGCATTTGGATTTCTTGGCGTCCGAACGGCCTCTCTGGCGCCTGATTTCGAGGCCTCTGGTCGAGCTGGAACAGCCGGAGAGCCTTCATCTGGATGCAAATTCGCCTGTAGCGTTCCAAGTGCGATTCCCCTGCTGGCTGGATCGGCTGCTATTGACCCGC
>DAIESR010000409.1 GCA_027346205.1 Beijerinckiaceae bacterium | reverse complement strand
CTGGCGGACTTCGAGCCGCTTGCGTTTCGCATTGCCGGCATGATCGAAAATGTTCGGCCGCGGTCCGATGAAGGAGACGAGGCTCATGACGAGTTCTTCACGGATCGGATCGATCGGCGGATTCGTTACCTGCGCGAATGTCTGCTTGAAATAGGTGTAGAGCAGCTTGGCCTTGCTCGACAGGGCTGAGATCGGCGTGTCATTGCCCATCGAGCCGACCGCCTCCTGGCCCGTCACTGCCATGGGCTCGAGCAGCATGGAGAGGTCTTCCTGCGTATAGCCGAAGGCCTGCTGACGATCGAGCAACGAGACATCGCTGCGGGTCGCCCGCGCGTCGACGGAATTCAGCTCCTCGAGCTTGATCTGCGTGCGCCGCAGCCATTCGCCATAGGGATGCAAGGTCGCCAGGCTCTTCTTGATCTCGTCATCAGAGATGATGCGGCCTTCTTCGAGATCGACGAGCAGCATCTTGCCCGGCTGTAGCCGCCATTTGGCAATGATCTTCTCCTGCGGGATCATCGGCAGGACGCCCGCCTCCGATGCCATCACGACGAGTCCGTCGTCGGTGACGATATAGCGGGCCGGCCGCAGGCCATTGCGGTCAAGCGTCGCGCCGATCTGGCGGCCGTCGGTGAAGGCGACCGCGGCGGGGCCGTCCCAAGGCTCCATCAAAGCGGCGTGATATTCATAAAAGGCCCGGCGGTCCTCATCCATCAGCGGATTGCCGGACCAGGCCTCGGGAATGAGCATCATCATCGCATGGGCGAGCGAGTAGCCGCCCTGCACGAGAAATTCGAGCGCATTGTCGAAACAGGCCGTGTCCGACTGTCCCTCATAGGAGATCGGCGAGAGCTTTTGGATATCCGCGCCGAAGAGATCGGACGAGACCGAGGCTTGGCGCGCCGCCATCCAATTGACATTGCCGCGCAGCGTGTTGATCTCGCCATTATGGGCGACCATGCGATAAGGATGGGCGAGCGACCAGGTCGGAAATGTGTTGGTCGAAAAGCGCTGATGAACCAGGGCGAGCGCGGACTCGAACAAGGGTTCCCGCAGGTCCTGGAAATAATCGCCGAGCTGGGTCGCGAGCAAAAGCCCCTTATAGACGATGGTGCGCGATGAGAGGCTGACCGAATAAAAGCCTTTCGTCCGCGGATCGCGCTGATCGAAGACCGCGTTCGAAATCACCTTGCGCAGGATGAAGAGGCGCCGCTCGAAGAGATCCTGTTCGACCGCTCCCTTACCGGCATTGCCGCCACGACCGACGAACAGCTGGCGGATGACCGGCTCCGTCGGCTTGACGCTCTCGCCGAGGCCGCTCGAATCCACCGGCACGTCGCGCCAGCCGAGAAACAACTGCCCCTCGTCGGCGACGGCTTTCGCGATGATCGCCTCGACAATGGCGCGGCCTTCGGGATCGCGCGGCAGGAAGAAAGTGCCGACGGCGTAATCGCCTGGCTCCGGCAAAGCGAAGCCGAGCTGTTCCGTCTGCGCGGTGAAGAAGCGGTGGGGGATCTGCACCAGCATGCCGCAGCCGTCGCCTGCCCGCGGGTCGGACC
The DNA here is from genome assembly GCA_027346205.1 of Beijerinckiaceae bacterium. Lineage (GTDB taxonomy): Bacteria > Pseudomonadota > Alphaproteobacteria > Rhizobiales > Beijerinckiaceae > Methylovirgula. The sequence goes on along the minus strand of DAIESR010000409.1, from coordinate 652 downwards.
CGACAGCCCCGCGATGGTCGAGATTGAGAAGAATCTCGAGCCCTTTGGCAACGATGTCATGCGATTTGCGATTATGCATATCGGCGACGAAGCCGACGCCGCAGGAATCATGCTCGCGTTGTGGCGCATAAAGGCCTTGGGCCGGGGGCAGCGCGGGATCGAGAAAAGTCTGATCGGCCATCAGCGAAAATCCTGAGAATCCTGGTGATGAACGGACGGCGCGGGAAATGCGTTTCGAACGGCTGAACTGGCCGCTCGCCGCATGCTGATCCTGCTCCATATCCTTCATGTCCCGCCCCGTCGGTCGCGACAAAACCGACCCAATTGCGCATAAATCTGCGAACTCGCCAATCCGCAACCGGACCTATCGGGCGTCGAAAAGGGAAAATGGCAGAAATAAGCCTGTAGGTAAATGGTCAGTGACACTGTCCTATAAGGCCGAGCGAAGATTACAGATTTTGAAAAAAACGCAAGCGCGTTCCAACCGAACGATAGGAAACATCGCGGCCGACCAGCAATTCTAAATCTGGGAATAGGATCTGAAATTTCAGTTTCGCTGAGTTTGACTTTCTGATTCAAGGTCGGGATGGTGATTCTCGATCGTCTTCTGGCTGGCCTGCGGGACGCCTGCGCCGCTTTTCCCGACAAGCGG
>DAIESR010000382.1 GCA_027346205.1 Beijerinckiaceae bacterium | reverse complement strand
GCGACGGCGCCGTCATCCATGCAAGCATCAGCAGAGCAAGGATAGGATTCTGCGCGCGCATGCGACTTTCTCCGGGCGTTTTTCTGAGGATATTCCGGAAAAGCTGATCGAGCCGATCAGCCTCGCGAAACAGGGTTTTTCTTGGCCAGGTCAGCGCAGATCTCATGGCGCCAGCAGCTCACGAGATGATCATTCACCATTCCGACCGCCTGGCAAAAGGCATAAACAATGGTCGGGCCGCAGAATTTGAAGCCGTGTTGCTTCAGATCTTTCGAAATCTTCACCGACAAAGGGCTCTCGGCGGGAAGCTCGATATGTTTGCGAAAGGCGTTCTGTTTCGGCGTCCCATCGACGAATTTCCAGAGATAGGTCGCGAAGCCGTCGCGTTCCTGGAGGGCAAGATAGGCGCGCGCCGAAAGAACCGCGCCTTCGATCTTTGCTTTGTTCCGGACGATGCTTTGATCCTGCATCAGCGCGGCGATTTTGGCAGCGTCGTAAGATACAATTTTCTCAGCATTGAAGTCGTCGAAGGCGCGACGAAAAGCATCGCGCTTGCGGAGAATCGTGATCCAGGACAGGCCGGCTTGAAAACCGTCGAGAATCAATTTCTCGAAGAGCGCGCGGTCATCCCATTCGGGGACGCCCCATTCTTCGTCATGGTAGGCGACATAAAGAGGATCGGCTTTCGGCCAAGGACAGCGGATTTTGCCATCCGGGAAGAGAGAATCTGTTTCGGGTTTCATGTCTCATGCTGCGGGCCGCTAGAGCCGATCCAGATCACATGGAATCGCATCTTTGGCACATCGGATATATCCGATGTGCTTGGATTGCGATCCATGTGACGGGTCAAATCGGCTCTACATCAAGCAATTAGAGCATGTTCTCGATCGGAAAAGTCGATCAACTTTTCCGGAACATGCGCTTGCGGCACAGGCCGCTGTCGCCTTCGGCCGGTGACAGAACCTCTCGCCCGTCCGGTTGAAGATGTACCATGATCAAAAGAGTGCGGAAGCGACCCTCGCAGCGCTCACTCCGCCGCGCCGCTTCCACCGACGAGAGCGGCTTTGTGTCAGGCGCATCCCGAATGCGCGCATGTGATATGCGCGCAGCCAGAATGTGTAACCCCCGCCGTGGGTCGTGCCATGCTACTGAACGGTTTCTCCGTGGAGCGTGAAATCGAGCCCATCGCGTTCCACGCTCTCCGTCACGCGCAAGCCGATGGCCATGTCGACGATCTTGAGAATGATCAGTGAAACGATTGCGTCATAGACGACCACGATGGCGACGCCGAGGATCTGGTTCAGCACCTGATGTCCATTGCCTTCGATAAGCCCGGACGTGCCGCCATATTGCTGAATTGCGAACACGCCGGTCAGCACGGCGCCGGTCGCGCCGCCGATGCCATGCACGCCGAAACAGTCGAGCGCGTCATCATAACCGAAGGCAGATTTGAGGGCTGTCACGCCGAGATAGCAGATGAAGCCCCCCGCGGCGCCGATTACCATCGACCCGACCGGGCCGACAAAACCAGATGCCGGCGTGATGGCGACAAGGCCGGCAACGGCACCTGAGCAGATCCCGACGAGGGTCGGCTTGCCGCGATGCGCCCATTCGACGAACATCCAGGTCAGGCCCGCCACGGCGGTGGCGATCTGGGTGACTGTCATGGCCATGCCGGCCTGCATTCCCGCGGTCACTGCCGAGCCGGCATTGAAGCCGAACCAGCCGACCCACAGCAACGAAGCGCCAATGAAAGTAAGCACGACATTATGCGCCGGGCCGGTGTCCTTGCGCTTGCCGAGCATCAAAGCGCACATCAGGCCCGCCACACCTGAATTGACATGCACCACCGTTCCGCCGGCAAAATCGAGGACTTTGACGAGCGCATGGTCATTCGTGCTGTTCAAGAGTCCGTCGGGTCCCCAGACCCAATGCGCCACCGGCGCATAGACAAAGATCGCCCAGAGCCCGATGAACCACAGCATCGCCGAAAATTTCATGCGCTCGGCGAAAGCTCCTGCGATCAGCGCCGGCGTGATGATCGCGAAGGTCATTTGGAAGCACATATAGACAGTTTCGGGAATCGTCGGCGCGAGCGGATTGGGATTGCCGA
>DAIESR010000378.1 GCA_027346205.1 Beijerinckiaceae bacterium | reverse complement strand
GGCCATCCATCAATCCTGCCCGAACGCCCTGTCCCGCACGCCGGCGATCCAGCCTTCCAGAAACGCGTCCGTCCAGCGCGCGACGGCTGCGTCATGGCGATACCAGCCTTCGAGATGGAGATGGCGCGGCTGCGCGCCGGGCGAAGCCATTCTGTCCGCGCCATCAATAGTCCATCGGCACATCATGGCGTAGGTGACTTCCGGGTGGAATTGGAAGCCATAGGCTGATTTTCCATAACGGAAGGCCTGAGCCTCAAAATCCTGCCCCGTCGCCAAGAGAGTCGCCCCGCAATGCACATCGAAGCCTTCGCGATGCCATTGATAGACTTTTTCCGGAAAGCGACAGGCGCAGAGCCCATGGCCTTCGCGTGTCGGCACAATCGGATAATAGCCGACCTCCACTTTGCCTTCCGGATGCGGATAGACGCGATGACCGAGATGGCGCGCCAGCATTTGCGCACCGAGACAGATGCCGAGAAGCGGCTTCTCCTCTTTCAGCGGGATTCTGATCCAATCGATCTCGTGGCGCAGCCAATCTTCTTCATCATTGACGCTCATCGGGCCACCGAAGATGATGACGCCCGCATGCTCGCTGAGGTCAGACGGCAAGGGATCGCCGAAGCGCGGACGGCGAATGTCGAGTTCGAAGCCTTGCGCCAGCAACAAACGGCCGAGGCGGCCCGGCGTGGAGTGTTCCTGATGCAGGATCATCGCGACCCTGCGCGACATCTCGAATCGCTGGGACATTTGATCAAAATGACGCAAAGCTGTTCGATCGGTCAAGCTTTGTCGACCGCCGCTTTTGCATGGATGCAACCAAAGGCAAGAGTATTGCGCTCGGGATCAATGGCGCAATGTAGCAAAGCAATTTGTTGCCGAGACCAGGAATGACGAGCCGGCGACCGGCCATCAGCCCCGCATAGCCGCTTGCGGCGACGGAAGCCGAGGTCGCGGCGCCAAACCTCATGATGCCGACATCTGTGGGAAATCCGGCGCGAGCCTGAAAACCCGTCAACGTTACACCGGGACACAAAGTCGTCACCACGACGTCATCGCCGCGCAACTCATGCGCAAGCGCTTGACCGAAGGACACCACGAAGGCCTTGGAGGCATAATAGACGGCCATGCCGGGCCCCGGGAAAAAACCGACGACGGAGGCGACATTCAGGATCTTGCCTCGCCGCGCGCGCAGCTCTGGCAGAAAGCGCAGGGAAAGACCGAGCAAGGCGTGAATATTGACATCGATGATGCCCATTTGCGCCACGGGATCGAGTGCGGCGACCTCGCCGAGAAGCCCATAGCCCGCATTATTGACGAGGATCACGGGAACAGCGTCCGCCGCTGCGAGCTGTTCCGCGATCACGTCTATGGCGCCCGCCGCTGCAAGATCGCATGGCAGTACCAGCGGCCGCGGCCGGCCAAGGCCCGCGATTTCATCAGCGAGGGCTTCGAGCAGCTCCTTACTGCGGGCAACAAGCGCCAGATCATACCCGTTGCGAGCAAAAATTCGTGCGAGATCAGCGCCGATACCGCCCGAAGCGCCAGTGACGAGCACGACCGGCCGGGACTCGTTCATCCCTTCTGCTCCGCGATCTTCTGCCCCCACGGCCCTTCAAAAACAGGTTCGCGCGCCCGCTCGGCCGCCACCTGTTGGCGTAGCCTCACCCGATCGTGTGGCGAGACGCACAGGAGTTCGGCGATCCGCGCCACGATATTCTCCTCGAGCTCATGCACCGCGCCGTCGGCAAAGGCGATCTCCCACATCATCGCAATGATCTTCTGGCGTCCATCCGCGTCGAGCGCCCGCTTGAGCGTATTGGTGAAATGATAGAAATCGACCGCCTCTCGGTCGCTCGCCGCTGCCGATTTGATGAGGCGCGTCGTCGCCTGCGTATCGAGCCCAAAATTCTGCGCGATGATCTCGCGCAGCCTCCGGCACTCTGCCGCATCGGTCGCCCCATCGGCGCCGGCGAGATGGATGAGCAGCGAAACGGTGGCGAGACGATAGTCGTCCTCGCCGAACGCGCGCTGCTCCGGCGCGCCGGCGAGTTCCGCCATGAAGCTTTTGAGCCTGTCGAACATCTCACCTTCCTTGCGCCGAAGATCATGGGCAGTGATTTCGTTTCACACCCATTGTCGCTGCAATGCGCTAATGAAATTTCACCACCGGCCGAGAAGCCCTGGAGAACGTGCGATTCAGAGTCCCAAATAGGGGC
>DAIESR010000358.1 GCA_027346205.1 Beijerinckiaceae bacterium | reverse complement strand
GGTCGCGGAAGACGGTCAGCCCTTCCTTGAGGCAGAGCTGAAACCAGTCTCGGCAGGTGATCCGATTGCCTGTCCAATTGTGAAAATATTCATGCGCGATGACGGCTTCGATTTGCGCATAATCCGTGTCCGTCGCCGTATGCGGCGAGGCCAACACATATTTGTCGTTGAATATATTGAGCCCCTTGTTCTCCATCGCGCCCATGTTGAAATCCGACACGGCGACGATGTTGAACACGTCGAGATCATATTCGCGGCCGAAGGCCTCCTCGTCCCAGCGCATGGAGCGCTTCAGCGCATCCATGGCATAGGTCGCGCTTTCTTCCTTACCATGCTCGACATAGATGCCGAGCGCCACTTTGCGGCCCGATGCGGTGGTGAATTCGTCGTGGATCGCGCCGAGATCACCGCCGACCAGGGCGAAGAGATAGCAAGGTTTGGGGAAGGGATCGTGCCAAATGGCGAAGTGTCGGCTCGTGTTCTCGATCGTGCCGCTGACCATCGGATTGCCATTGCCGAGCAGCACCGGCGCCTCGGCGATCTCCGCCTCGATCCGGGTCGTATAGATGCTCAACACATCCGGGCGGTCGAGGAAATAGGTGATCCGGCGGAAGCCTTCCGCTTCGCATTGCGTGCAATAAGCGGAGCCTGAGCGGTAGAGGCCCATCAGGCAGGTATTCGCCGAAGGGTCGATTTCGGTCTCGATCTCAAGGATGAAGAGCCGCTGCGGCGGATTGGTGAGCGTCAGGCGATCGGGCGTCACGAAATTCGCCGAGCAGTCCAGCTCGGCACCGTCGAGGATGATGTGGCGCGCGACGAGCCCGTCGCCGTCGAGCACGAGATCAGCGCCGATGCGGCCGCGCGGATTGGGCCTGATCGTGAGGCGCGCGACAACCCGCGTCGCGTGCGGATCAAGCCGGACGTCAAGGTCGACCTTGTCGATCAGATAATCCGGCGGGCGATAATCGGCGAGCCGGATCGGTTGGGCAATATCGGTGCGCATGCGAACCTCATGATAGGGCCGAAATCAGGGAAGGTCCGAAGCCACGGCTTGTTTTTGCGATCACGCGATGAGCTTGCGCGACCGGACTGATTTCGAGAATGCCGCGAACTCGAACCTTCAAACTTGCGTTGGGCGTGATGCAGCCGGCACGGCGGATGCGACGATCCATCACCGTACTCCTCACAACACTCCTTATGATCATAAAGCCGCGGCTGCGATGCGCCAAGCACGCATGTGCCGGTGCCCGATATTCTACGGCAATGACGTGGCGATCCATGTCGAAATGGAGCGAGGCAGCGGCCGGCTCTCCTGCGGTCGCGCGCGCTAAATTCCGGCTAGCTTTGCCGGCACGGCTGTGTAAGTTCGGCGCGCCCCAATATTACTTGCCAAGGAGGATATTCTTGATGAGGGGAAATAAGATGAAAGCTCTGTATCTTGCGGGAATGGCGCTCGCCCTTGTCGCTCCGTCCGTCGCCTTCGCGCACGGCCCGACGCGGCAGAAGACGACAAAGTCGATCGAGATCAATGCACCGGCAGCCAAGGTGTGGAGGGTGATCGGCAATTTCCAGGATATGAACTGGTGCGAGGACGTCGCGAAGACGACTGGCACGGGCGGCAATGAGCCGAATACTGCGACGCGTGTGCTCACGCTGAAGGGCGGTGCGACCGTCAAAGAGGATCTCACCAGATATGAACCGAAGGAGATGCTCTATGGCTATTTCACCGACAAGATCGATGTGAAGGTTCTGCCCGTCAATGATTATTCCGGGGTGATCCAAGTGCAAGCCGAACCCGGCGACAAGAGCAAAGTCGTGTGGGAGGCCGCTTTCTACCGTGGCTATATGAACAACGATCCGCCGCCGGAACTCAGTGATGCCGCTTCCCTCAAGGCGGTCAATACGCTTCTGCAGACCAGACTCGACGCGTTGAAGAAGAAGATCGAGGCTATGCACTGAGCTCCATTGGAGCCCGCCTTCATAAGGGAAAAACAAAATGAAAGTCTTGCGTTTTGCTGCCATATTGGTCGGCCTTGCCGCACCATCCGTCGCCTTCGCGCATGGGGCGTCGCGGCTGAAACAGGTCGAAGCTGTCGAGATCAATGCGCCGGCCGCCAAGGTCTGGCAGGTGATCGGCAATTTCCACGATATGAGCTGGCTGCCGGGGGTCGCGACGACGACCGGTCCGGGCGGCAACAAGCCAGATGTCGCCAAGCGCGAGATCACGCTCAAGAGCGGCGCGAAGATCGAGGAATCCCTCTACAAATATGACGCTCAGGAGATGAGCTATTCCTATTTCATCGATAAGGTCGATCTGAAGGTCTTGCCGGTGACGAATTATTCGTCGACGCTCGTCGTGCTGCCGGAGGGTGGCAAGAGCAAGGTCGAGTGGCGCGGCGCCTTCTTCCGTGGCGATCCGCTCTTCGACCCGCCACCGGCCCTCAATGACGATGCCGCCACCAAGGCGGTAAAGGTGCTCTATCGTTCCGGACTCGATGCATTGAAGAAGAAGGTCGAGGCCGCGGAGGCGACGAATTGAGCGTCGCCGCACTCCGGGGCCGAGTGATCCGCGCCGTTGGCGCGGGTCTCTGGCTCGCCGCAGCAAGCCTCGCCGTAACGCCTGCGGCGGCGGACGAAGCTTTCATCACCGACCAGAGTGCAAGTGCCGTCAGCGTTCTCGATCTCGCGACGAAAAAGCTCGTCGCGACGATTCCGGTCCCTGGCAAGCCGGCGGGGATCGCGATGGCACCGGATGGACGCCGGGCCTATGTGACGAGCCCGGAAGGCCAAGACGTCTCGGTGATCGATACGGCGGCGCGCCGTGTCCTGCGCACGATCAAGGTGGGGCAGGACCCGCTCGGCATCGCCATCGATCCGACCGGCAAATTCATCTATGTCGCCGATTTCGACATACCGCATCTCTATAAGGTCGATGTTCATGAGGGCCGGGTCGTCGGCGATGCGCAAATCGGTGCCTCGCCTCGCGGTGTCGCTCTGACGCCGGACGGCAAGCTGATCGTCGCCGCCGACCGCAACGACGATCAGATCTCGATCCTCGATGCGGCGAGCTTCAAGCGTATTGCGATCGTCAAGGTGGGGTCACACCCCTTTGGCGTGACGATCGATGCGCAAGGCAAGCGAGCCTATACGGCGGACGTCAAGAGCAATACCGTCTCCGTCGTCGATCTCGCGACACATAAGCTCGTGGGAACGGTCAAGACCGGCCTGCGGCCCTATGTGGTCGCGCTCGGCAAGACCTCCGGCTATGTGACCGATGAATATGCCGGCACGGTCACGGTCTTCGATCTCGCGAGTTTGAAGACCGTCAAGAAAATCAATGTTGGCGACTACCCGGAAGGGATCGAGTTCAGCCCGGACGGCAAAATGCTCTATGTCGTCAACTGGTTCTCGAACGACGTTTGGGCGATCGATCCGACGACGCTGAAAGTGACCGCGAAAATGCAAGTGGGCGACGGGCCGCGAGCCTTCGGCACCTTCATCCGCAAGGTGCCGTAAGGCAGGGTGCTCGCCTCTTAAATTAGATGATCTTGCCGCAGCTTGTGCGGCAGGATCTTAACCCGGACATAGGCGGCGGCGGCGATGTTGGTGAGGCCGAG
>DAIESR010000341.1 GCA_027346205.1 Beijerinckiaceae bacterium | reverse complement strand
ACCGAGCATGTCGCCGACCGCGTTCTTGTTCCGGATCGGCTTGAGGCCCTTCTCCAATCCGTGGCTGATCGGCGACTCAAGACGGACGCGGAGGTTCAGGCCCGCATCGAGACCCTTCGACGGGAAGCCGGAAATGCAGAGGATAAACTCCGGCGGCTTTACAAGCTCGTCGCCGAGGGACTGACCGACCTTGACGACCTTCTGAAAGAGCAAATCGCCAAGCTTAAAGCTGACCGGGACAAAGCAGCATCAGCCCTCGACCGGATCGAGAGCCAGCGGCCTGCCACAAAGCTCGACGCCGATAAGATCATCCGCTTCGCCAGTCTCATGCGGCAGAACATCACCGAGGGCGCGGTGCCCTTCCGCAAAGCCTATCTGCGCTCGCTGATCGAGGCCGTCGAAGTCGATGACCGCGTGATCCGCATCCATGGCTCAAAGGCGGTCCTGGAGCGGGCCGTCCTCGCCGACCAAGCCAAGCATCCGGGTGTTCGCAGTTTTGTTCGTAATTGGCGCGCCCGAAGAGATTCGAACTCCTGACCCCTAGATTCGTAGTCTAGTGCTCTATCCAGCTGAGCTACGGGCGCTTGCCATCACCCCGGATCTTGGAAGCAGGGCTGCTTCTCCGGCGGCGGCTGTGCATCGGTGGCAGGACCGATGAGCCCTCCCCTTTAGCGGCTCGCCGGGATCATGGCAACAAGCATTTGGCGGCGCTGCACAGCGCGATCATCAGACATTATTCGCGCCATTCGCGCCCGATCGCATGGGCAGGCTCACGCGAAATGTCGCGCCGGTGCTGTCCGCGTCATTGACGAGCATGATGCTGCCGCCATGGGCGCGCGCGAGGTCGGCGGCGATCGCCAGGCCGAGGCCGGAACCGCCGGGCCGGGACGAATTGGAGAAGGGCGTGAAAAGCTGCGCCCGCACCATGGGCGGCACGCCGGGGCCCGTATCGGCAACCTCGATGACCGCTTGGTCACCTTCGTAGCGAGCAGTGACACTCACGCGCGCCATCTGCCCCGGCGTCGGCCCGGCGCGGACCATGGCCTCGAAACCATTGCGGACGAGATTGGTGATGATCCGAAACATGTGCTCTGGGTCGGCCCAGACTTCCAGCCCCTCTGCCACGTCATTGACGAATGCTATTCGATCCGAGCCGCAGAGCGCCGCTGATCCTGCGGCCTCGTCGACAACGCCGCGCAGTTCCAGGCGCTGGGGCTTCGGCACTTCATCAGCCGCGCGGCCATAGGTGAGGGTCGCCTGGCAGAAACGAATCGCACGATCGAGCGTGGCGACGAGCTTCGGCGCGATCCGCTGCGCCAGAGGATCGGTGACATTGGCGAGACGATCGGAGAGAAGCTGCGCCGAAGCCAGCATGTTACGCATGTCATGGTTGATCTTGGCGACGGCGAGCCCCAGCGCGGCGAGATGTTTCTTCTGATTGAGCTCGCGCACCAGAGCGTCCTGCATGGTCGCCAGCGCCTCTTCGGCGCAACCGATCTCATGCCTGTGCCCGGAGGGAACGATGACGCGGGCGGCATTCTCCGGATCGGCACCGAATTCGATCAGATTGGTCGTCAGCCGGCGCACCGGGCGCAAAATCATGAGATGGATCGCGACGACCGCCAGCGAGGCGACGATCATCGAAATGGCGAGCGAGATGAGCAACACCCGCGCGGAAAAGCGATGCAGCGCCCTGGTCAGGGGCGCCTCGTCCATTGTCACTTCGATCGCATCGCCGGGATTGGGCGCGTTCCCCAATATCGTGACGACACGGTTTTTCTTCGCCGTATAGGTGCGGAAAGTCGAGGCCAGCGCCTGCAACAGGGTCGGATGCCGCAGATCATAAAATTCATCGACCTCGTGCGGCAATGTCGCAGCCGCCAGAATCCGACGGGTCCCATGCGTCTTCAAGACGATGATGCGCACCCCGACGCTCTCGAGCAATTGCCGCGATAGCTCTACCGGCACCATGGAACGCGGGGCGGCTTCGAGGACGAGCGTCGCCGTATAGGCAGCACTGAGGCGTTGGCGCAGCCAATTGTCGCGATAATTCGCCACAATCGGCACATAGACTGTGATTTCTGTCGCCATCACGAAGGCGACGACCAGAATGAGCACGCGGGTCGCCAAGCCAAAGCGCAGAGGCCCGCGATTGCATGTGCGGGACCAGCTTGGCCCGCCGTCCGGTGTCTTTTGTCCGACAGTTACCGAATCCCGCATCGGGGCGTCCTATCGAAATAAACGCCAAAGCCAGAACTTATGCCTACGCACACCCTTGCCGGTTTGCGGGAGAGACGCAAGCGCTGCGGTTCGGCAGACATCCAACAAAGTCGGTTCGCTGGCCGCGAGCACCGCGAGATCTTCCGCCCTGAGCCCCTGCGCCAGGCCGAGGGCGAAAACACCGATCAGCTCGCGCGCCTGCGGCCCGACGATCCCGGCGCCGAGCAGACGGCCGTCCGAACCAGCAATGATTTTGACATGCCCATTCATGCGATGGCCATTGACAGGGCGCCCAGCAAGAACATGGCCGAGCGGTGGGAAGGCCGTCCGCGCACGGAGATTGTCGCAAAAGCCCGCGCGCGACACGCGGATGGAACGATGCCGCGCCCGCGCTTCCTCCTCGGAAAGACCGATGACCGCGATTTCCGGTTCGGTGGCGATGATGCGCGCGAGTTGCAAGGGAGGCGGCCGGCGACGGCCGAAGAGCAATGCGACGATCCATTCCGCTTCATGGCGCGCGATTGTCATGCTCTGAACGCTGGCAAGATCATCGCGGATTGCATAGATCGTCCGGTTGCTGCTGCGCCGGTCGGCATCGAGCTTCAGACCGTCCTTGTCATAGACGATACCGGCCGCGTGGAGGCCCAATCCTTCGACAAGCGGCCTGCGATGGGCCGTGTAGGCGAGATGCGACGCATCGACCGACTGCCCCTCGCCGAGAGACACGGTCAGCCCCGATCCCCGCAGCTCGATGCCACGGATATCGGCAGTCTCGAAGATCTCCAGACCCTCCGCGCAGAGTGCGTTGCGCAGCGGCATCGTCAACTCCGGGTCTTCATGAGGCAGGAAAGGCCCTAACGGGAGGAGAACGACATGCGCGCCGAGGCGCAGGAATGCCTGCGCCAAGATGAGATTCTCAGGGTCCGCGCCGATAATGACGAGCTTTTTCGGCAGCGTCACGAGTTCGCTCACACGTTCCGCCGTGAGTGGGCGAACAAGCTCGATTCCCGCAATAGCCGGTGCCGTCGCCACGGAGCCGATGGCGAGAAGAAAGGCGCCCGCCTCAATGGCGATGTCGCCGGCCTCGAACCGCGACCGGCTCGTGAAAAAGCCGCCGGCCTGCACGAGCTGGATGTTCAAACCGGCGAGGCGTGCTGGCGACTCCTCGCGCGCCAAGCGCTGGAATTCGGTATCCGCTTCGCGATACATGCGCTTGAAATCGATGCGCGGTGGGTCGTCGTTCAGGGTCGATTTGGCGCTGGCGCGGAGCGCGGCTATTCGTGCTGCCCCGGCGGCGAGTGCGTGCATTTGGAAGGCGGGGCGCAAAAGGTCGCTGGCGCCCAATGCGCGCTTTTCGACGATGACGACTTTGGCACCGAGAGCCGCGGCAGCGATCGCCGCCGCGATCCCGCCCGGACCACCGCCGATCACGCAAAGATCCGGGCGTAATATTGCTGTCATCTCATAGTCCCGAAATAGACGGCGTCGATGATCCGCACTGAAAGCTTCGTCCTCTCGATCATCGACATGCCTGAGCATCTGCGACGCGCGCGCACGCGTTCGATCGGGTCTCCGGCTATTGCCGCCGGTGCGCGACACGCGAACTGCCGAATGTTGACTCAAGGGCGGGCAAAGTTTCAACAAGGACGAACATCCGTGGAGTTCACGGAATGTGGGAGTACAAGATGCACATTGCCATGATCGGCTCAGGATATGTAGGTCTCGTGTCCGGAGCCTGTTTTGCGGATTTCGGGCACAAAGTCTGCTGTATCGACACGGATATCGGTAGGATCGAGGCCTTGAACAATGGCAAGATGCCGATCTATGAGCCCGGCCTCTCCGAACTCGTCATGAACAACGTCCGGCAGAATCGTCTGTCCTTCGCCACGGACCTCACCGCCGCCGTGCGCGAGGCCGAGGCCGTCTTCATCGCGGTCGGCACACCGTCACGGCGCGGCGACGGCCATGCCGATCTCTCCTATGTCTATCAGGCGGCGCGCGAGATCGCCGCGGCGATCGACGGCTTCACCGTCATCGTGACGAAATCCACCGTGCCGGTCGGCACCGGCGACGAGGTGGAACAGATCATCCGCGACACGCGGCCGGAGGCGGATTTCGCCGTCGTCTCCAATCCGGAATTCTTACGCGAAGGCGCCGCGATTTCGGATTTCAAGCGGCCGGACCGCATTCTCATCGGCCTCGAAGACCCTCGCGCGGAACAAGTGATGCGCGAGATCTATCGGCCGCTCTATCTCAATCAGGCGCCGATCCTCGTCACCAGCCGGCGCACCTCGGAACTCACGAAATATGCGGCCAATGCGTTCCTCGCGACCAAGATCACCTTCATCAACGAGATCGCCAATCTCTGCGAGGAGGTCGGGGCCGACGTTCAGGACGTCGCCCGCGGCATCGGCCTCGACAATCGCATCGGCGCGAAATTCCTGCACGCGGGTCCGGGCTATGGCGGCTCCTGCTTTCCGAAGGATACGCAGGCGCTGATCAAGACGGCGCAGGACCATGGCGCGCCGGTCCGTATCGTCGACACGGTGGCGGCGGTCAACGACCAGCGCAAGCGGGCGATGGCGCGCAAAGTCCTCGCCGCCTGCGATGGCACTGTGCGCGGCAAGACGATCGCTCTGCTGGGCCTCACCTTCAAGCCCAATACTGACGATATGCGCGACTCGCCGGCGATTTCCATTGTCACCGCCTTGCAGGACGCCGGCGCCAGGCTCAATGTCTTCGATCCGGAAGGCATGGAACAGGCTCGCTTCCATCTCGAAAATCTCACCTATTGCGGCGATCCCTATGCCTGTTGCGAGGGTGCGGCGGCGCTCGTCATCGTCACCGAATGGGATGCCTTCCGCGCGCTCGATCTGCAACGCGTGAGGGAGCTTTTGGCCGCGCCCGTGCTCGTCGATCTGCGCAACATCTACGATCCAGTCGAGGTGCGCCGGCATGGCTTCACTTATGTGAGTGTCGGCCGCGGCGGAATAAACTGAACGAATCGCGCCCAGACTTTTCACGCGCGACATGGTTTGCGTTTCGCGCGGGATCTCGCTTGCATTCTCAGACCCTAGAGCATGTTCCGGAAAAGTTGGCTCAACTTTTCCGACAAAGGACATGCTCTAATTATTTGATGTAGAACCGGATCGCATAGCTGATGCGTCAGCCAGGGAGGATTTGGCGCATGAAGCTTCCCCTTTTCAGTCCAATGGAGCGAAGCGAAAGGCGTCTATCTCGACGACCACAGCTACAGATGAGGCGAACCATGCTGACGACGAAGCGCAAGCCGGCCACGGTCGGCGAGATCCTGGTCGAGGAGTTCATGCAGCCGATGGGGCTGACCCAGGCCGCGTTGGCCGAGGCTATGGGCGTTCAGCGCGAGCATGTCAACGAGCTGTGCAACAACCGCAGAACCGTCACGGCGGCGACGGCGCTCATCCTCGCGCGCGTGTTCGGCAACAGCCCCGATTTTTGGCTCAACGTCCAGCGGCGCAGCGAGCTGTGGGAGGCGATGAATAATCCACGCGAGCGCGAGCGGATCGAACGTGCGACTCCGCTCGGTAGCGCGGCATGATCCGCGGCAGAGCTTCTGGAACAGTTCGTCGGTGCCGAGCGGCTATCGGGTCGGCGCGCCCGAGCACGCGGGACCTCCGGCGTGCCCAGTTCTGTTCTGAACTGGCGGAGAGGGGGGGATTCGAACCCCCGATAGGCTTGCACCTATGCCGCATTTCGAGTGCGGTGCATTCAACCGCTCTGCCACCTCTCCAGGCCAGCGTGGCTGCCCTTCGAAAAGAGCAGTTTCAGGCTGCGGCGCAGATAACATGCGTCCCCGCCCGTTACAAGGCGGCTGCTCCACTCATGCAGATCGCCTGCCCCTCAACCTGGGCGGTAGGGTATTGCTCCTTCAATCCTCGCCGTCGGAAAATAATCCGAATTGCTGTAGCGGATCGCGGGCCGGCGGCTCAAGGCCGAGATGGCGGAAAGCATGCGGGGTCAAGATCCGGCCGCGCGGCGTGCGCTGCAAAAAGCCCTGCTGGATCAGATAGGGCTCGATAATGTCCTCGATCGCGTCGCGCGGCTCGGAAAGCGCCGCGGCCAGCGTATCGATCCCGACAGGACCGCCGCCGAAGGAATTGGCGATCACACCAAGATAACGCCTGTCCATCTGGTCGAGGCCGCTCGGATCGACATCGAGCAAGGCCAGCGCTCGGTCGGCGATCGTGCGGGTCACCTCGCTGCCGCCGGCATCCACTTGCGCGAAATCGCGCACCCGCCGCAGCAGACGGCCGGCGATGCGCGGCGTGCCACGCGCGCGTTTTGCAACCTCATTGGCGCCGTCCTCGCTGATCCCGATGCCCAGCACGCGCGCGCCGCGCCGCACGATCAGCTCGAGTTCCGCCACGGTATAGAAATCGAGCCGGATCGGAATGCCGAAACGGTCGCGCAAAGGCGTCGTCAGCAGGCCGGCACGGGTCGTCGCGCCGACCAAAGTGAACTTGGCGAGATCGATCTTGACCGAGCGGGCGCCAGGGCCTTCGCCGATCATCAGATCGAGTTGGAAATCCTCCATCGCCGGGTAAAGGATCTCCTCGACCGCGGGATTGAGGCGATGGATCTCGTCGATGAAGAGCACATCGCGCTCTTCGAGGCCGGTGAGCTGGGCGGCGAGATCGCCGGCCTTGGCGATCACCGGTCCCGAGGTCGAGCGGAAATTGACGCCGAGTTCGCGTGCGACGATCTGCGCCAGCGTCGTCTTGCCGAGGCCCGGCGGGCCGACGAGCAACACATGATCGAGCGCCTCGCGCCGGCCCTTGGCCGCCTCGATGAAGATCTTCAGATTGCTGCGCGCCGCCGCCTGACCGGTGAAATCGGCGAGCGTCAGCGGTCGCAGCGAGACCTCACTGTCGTCGGCGCGTTTTTCCGGAGTGACGAGGCGGGGCGTGCTCAGATCGTCTTGTCCTTGGACTGGCAGAGATCGGCGATGATGCAGCGCTCGCATTCGGGCTTGCGCGCCTTGCAGACATAGCGTCCATGCAGAATCAGCCAGTGATGCGCATTCTGCATGTATTCATCTGGAATGATCTTCTCCAAGCCCAATTCGACTTCGAGCACATTCTTTCCCGCTGCCAGCGGAATCCGGTTGGAGATGCGGAAAATATGCGTGTCGACGGCCATTGTCGGCGCGCCAAAGGCGGAGTTCATAACGACATTGGCGGTCTTGCGGCCGACGCCCGGCAGGCTTTCAAGCTCTTCCCGCGTGCGTGGCACCTCGCTGCCGAAATCCTTGACGAGCCGTTCCGACAGCAAGATCACATTCCTGGCCTTGGTCCGGAAGAGGCCGATCGTCTTGATCATCTCACGGACCTTATCCTCGCCGAGCGCCGCCATTTTCTCGGGCGTGTCGGCAATGGCAAAGAGCGGCCGCGTCGCCTTGTTGACGCCTATGTCGGTCGCCTGAGCCGAAAGGACCACGGCGACGAGCAGTGTATAGGGATTGACATATTCCAACTCGCCGCGCGGATGCGGATTGGCTTCGGCAAATCGGCGGAAGATCTCGGCGATCCTGGCAAGATCGGGCTTTTTCGCGCGGCTACCGCGTCGCTTGGGTTTGGCACGGTCAGGATTGGCGCGTTTGGACGCCTCTCCCGCCGCGACCGATCCGCCGGAAAGGCTGTCTGGAACTTTTCCAACCTGTGTCAACTTACTGCTGGTGCGCGTCGCC
>DAIESR010000339.1 GCA_027346205.1 Beijerinckiaceae bacterium | reverse complement strand
CCCCCTCGTCTAAACGCAATTTCACGCCTTCTATCGGTGAGCGAGCTTGTCAACGCGCTTCTAGAGCGGGATGAGGAAAAGTGGGAACCGGTTTTCCGCCCGCATCCCGCTCTATACTTTTGGAATCGATCACGTTCTTGTCGGAAAAATTGAACGACTTTTCCGACAAGAACATGCTTCAGCTCTTTGATTTTGAGTGTTTTCTTCTCGACCCGATGATTCCATCCGGTCGGAAAACGCTCTGGCAGATCAGATCGGCACAGGATGAAGATCCCACCGCCGGAAGGCATCACTGAAGAAGATTATGAGGCGATCGAGGCCGCGGTCGTGGAGACCGTGCGCGGCCGCTGGTTCCTGAATGAATTTGCTCGTCGTAGCCGCGCCGACGAGATGGGGCAGATGCTTGATGCCATGGCACGGCTTGAACAGGTCGTGACCGAGCAGCGGGTGCAGCCGGCAGACCCCTCGATCCGTCTTCTGGTCCAGCGGCTCAAGGAAGTGGCGCAGCAGCTTGATGGACTTGCGGCGCAGATGCGCGTGGCAGGCCAGGACGAAGGCTTCTGCGCACGGATCGAGGCGCAGGCGCGTGCCGTCAGCGGCGTCTTGCGGCTCAATGGGCCGTCTTCGCCGGCCCCTGCGGGCATTTCTGGCGAAGCCGATCGCCTCCCGGCAGCGCCGCGTGCGTTGCTGGGAGAGGTCGAAGCACCGGGGCAGCCAGCGTCAGCTCTCCCGCCTGTTGGCGCGGCGCCCGTCGGTTTTCCTGCCGCTGATCGGCCTGGGCCACGGGACTTGTCGCAAGACGCGCGACTTGCTGCATTGGCGCGGCTCGATGCGCTGCCCCTTAGCGAGAAGCTGGCGCTGTTCAATTGAGATCGTGAGAACTGCGCCGGCTGCCGCTCGACCGACAATGGCCTCGGGTGTTGTCTCTGCCAGGAGATGATCTCGTCGTTTCGTGGATTCTCCCCCATCGCGATTTTCATTTTTACATTCGTTCGATATTTCAAACGAATTCGTATATTATAGCGCCCGAAGGCATCCGCGGAACGAGGCACAAGGATCCATGGGCATAGAAGGGCGCGACAAGGTCAAGGCACTGGAGGCGGGGGCTCTCGCCGTCTCGGGGCAGCTCGGCAAGACGGTCCAGCGGCTGCGCAAGGCCTATAATCTCTCGCTGTCCGAACTCTCGGAACAATCCGGCGTCGCCAAATCGATCATCAGCCAGATCGAGCGCAATGAGACAAATCCGACGCTGTCGACGATCTGGCGTTTGGCGCAGGCGCTCGATGTCTCGATCGAACGCGTGCTGCGGGTCAATGAGGACGAGCCCTTTCTCGAAAAGAGTTCGAAGGGCGATACGCCCATCCTCGTCTCCGATGACGGAAAGTGTCGGCTTTCGATCATCGGCTGGATCAAGACGGTCGAATGGCTGCAATGGTATCAGTTCGCGGCGGAGTCCGGTGGCGTCCTCGAATCCGATCCGCATCAGCGCGGCTCGGTCGAATGTTTGTCGGTGACCGAGGGCGAGCTGCAGGTCGAGGTTGCTGGCGTCATTGAAGCAGCGCGCGCGGGAGAAACTTTGCGTTATCGCTGCGACCGGCCGCATGTGATCCGCAATCTTTCGAACGAGCCCGCCGCGGCCATGATGGTCTGCATCCTCAAAGCAGCGGTCATGGATTAGAGCATGATCCCGAAAAGTTGCCGGCCCCCGGATTAAATCCGGGGGTTCGGCTAAGATCATGCGTGAGAACAAGTCCATGATCCCGAAAAGTTGCCGGCCCCGGATTAAATTCGGGGGTTCGGCTAAGATCATGCGCTTAAAACGATGCCCTAGATGTGGAACCTCAACAGGTTGTCCAGCGGGAGACCGAGACGACTGATGGGTGGTTTGGCTTTGAGGCCAGTATGGGGGCGATGCCAGTTGTAGCGGTGGAGCCAAATCGGGAGCTGAGCACGTCGCTGCTCGGAGTT
>DAIESR010000325.1 GCA_027346205.1 Beijerinckiaceae bacterium | reverse complement strand
CCGACGGTGAAGCTAGCCACCGATGCGAAGGCTGAAGCATCATGGGAATCGAGGATCAGCCGCGTCACCTCATCCGCCTCATAAGGGATGAGCGCCTCTTCGAGAAAACGGGTGAGGGGCAAATCCACGAGCGCCATGCGCGCGGCGACACGTTCTTCCGCGCTCGCGGCGGCAAGCCCGGCCAATCGATCGCCCGCCCGTGGCGGCGAGGCCCGCGCCATCAACGTTTTCAGATCCGCGAATTGATAGTGCGTGGCGCCCAGGGCGCAAGCATAGGACATAGGGAGCAAGCCTTTCCGCCCTTGCAGTTCGATCGTCTTCAGGGCAATCGTCCCAGTGCCGACTTGTCTTTCTACGAGAGAGGATTAGCTCTTAGCGCTGACACTCTCCGCAATAAAAACTCGCCCGGCCGGATTGCACGATGCGCTTGACGGTGCCGCCGCACTCGGGCCGGAGGCAGGGTGCGCCTTCGCGATCATAGACACGAAAACTGTGCTGGAAATAGCCGAGGGCGCCATCGGTTTGGCGATGATCGCGCAAGGACGAGCCGCCGGCGGCGACCGCCTCTTCGAGTACTTCGCGAATGACGCGGGCCAGCACATGCGCGCGTTCCGTCGGCCGGCCATCCTTGCGGGCGAGGCAGCCGGCGGTGCGGCGCGGCGACAGGCCGGCCCGGTGCAGTGCCTCGCAGACATAAATATTGCCAAGACCGGCGATCAGGGTTTGATCGAGCAAGGCCGCCTTCAAAGGTGCCGCCTTGCCGGCGAAAAGGCGCGCGAGCATCGCGCCGTCGAGTTCATTGCCGAGCGGTTCGATCCCGACATTCCGGAAAAGCGGATGCTCGAGGAGAGTCTTTCGAGGGATGATCTGCATGAAGCCGAAGCGGCGCGGGTCATTATAAATGATGCGCTTGCCGGTCGAGAGCCGGAACTCGACATGGTCATGCGCGGCGTCCTTCGGCTTTATATGGTCAAAATTGCCGGGTGCCGCTGCGTTCTCATCCTCGATTCGGAATGAGCCGGACATGCCGAGATGCATGACGAGAACTTGTGCATCGTCGAGATCGGCGAGCAGATATTTCGCGCGCCGCCCCAGCGCCTCGATGCGGCGGCCGGTGAGCCGTTCGGCGAAATTTTCGGGAAAAGGAAAGCGCAGATCAGGCCGCCGCTGATCGATGAAAACGAGCCGCGCCCCGACCATCGCCGGAGCGAGGCCGCGACGAACGGTTTCGACTTCCGGCAATTCGGGCATATCGGCGTGATCCAAAAAGGGGCGAGTGCGTGGCAATCGAAATTCATGCCGCGCGCCCAGCCTTCATATCATTGCATTTTCTGTCGCATTTTTCTGCGTTGGAAAGCCGCTAAGCCGATCCCGCCTATGTGGAATCGCTTGCGATCCACATAGGCGGGACAAATCGGCTCCATTTCAAAAAGTTAGAGCATGTCCTTTGTCGGAAAAGTCTATCGACTTTTCTGGGACATACTCTTGTATGCGGCTTGATCGGCTTCTCCCTAACTTTTCTCTCACTACTTCTTCATTTTTTCGACTTGGCCGCGGATCGCGCCGGCCGGATGCGCTTTGGTGTGGATATTGACATAGACCTCCCCCGCGAGCAGATCCTTGGCCTGAGCCTTGTTGAGTACCGCCGATCCTTTGATCGGGCTCTTTTTGACATGCGGCAGGGGGACGAGCACGCCCGCATTCTTGTCGGCGGGCGCCGGCCCGTGGAAATGTGCCGCGGTGACAGGCCCGCTCAGGCCGGAATAGGTGACCTGCCAAGTGAGCTTGCCGGTCATCGTGTCATAGGTCCCGGTCATCGTGCCGGTTCCCTTGCTGTCATTCGGCGGGACTTCTTTGGCCCCACTCAGCGAGGCCGTCAGATGGACGCTTTCCGCCCAAGAGGGTGCGGTCATCACGAAAAAACCTGCCAAGCTGACACCTGCCAAGCTGATACCTGCGCGGGCTGCTGCCGTGGTCGAGTGCTGTCCTTGATGAAGCTGCGAAATTGACAAGAAGCGAGACATTTCATCCTCCATTGGCTACGAAGATCGCCATGGCTGCGTCCCGGTAGTGGGCCGCAAGCCGGCCATGCATAAACCTAGAGGCGATCCCGATCATTTGGAATCGCACTTTCTGCCCATAAGCTATGGCCGATGGGCCGACAAGCGATCCATAGGGTAGGGATAAGTCTGTTATATTTCATATAGATATAGAATATCATCTCGATGAGATATCGAAGATGAGCGATGTCTCAGATACCAGAAGAGTTGAGCGGACTTTTCGGCGAACATTCAAACGGAATCGGTACTGCCGCTCTAAGCGGCCGTCGCGACAACCAAGGCCTTGCCGGAAGAATGACGAGGGATGTCATGGAAGAGACCCATTTTGGCTTCGCCTCCGTGCCCTTGGGCGACAAGCAGCGCCGCGTCGATGAGGTCTTTCATAAAGTCGCGGCGCGTTATGATGTGATGAACGATCTCATGTCCGGCTTTCTGCATCGGATATGGAAAGACCGGCTCGTCACTCAGCTGCAGCCATCGAAGACACGGGCTTTTCATCACCTCGATGTTGCTGGAGGCACGGGCGATATCGCCTTCCGCGTCGCGAGAGCCGGTGGGCCGAAGACCGATATCACCGTTCTCGACATCAATCCCGACATGTTGGATGTCGGCCGCAAGCGCGCGGTGAAGAAGGGCCTCGCGGGACAGCTTAGCTTCATCGACGGCAATGCGGAGGCACTGCCTTTCAAAGACGGGAGCTTCGATGCCTATACGATCGCTTTCGGCATCCGCAACGTGCCGCGAATCGATCTGGCGCTTAAAGAGGCCTATCGCGTGCTGCACCGTGGCGGGCGCTTCCTCTGCCTCGAATTTTCCAATGTCGACAATGAAACGCTCGACCGGATTTACGAGGCCTATTCCTTCCGTGCCATTCCGACGCTCGGTAAGCTTGTGACCGGCGCTGCGGAGTGCTATCGCTATCTGGACGAATCGATCCGTCGCTTTCCGTCTGCGGAAGAGTTTCGCGACATGATCATTGCTGCCGGTTTCGAGCGCGTGTCTTTCACCAAGATGAGCGGCGGCGTCGTCGCGATCCACTCCGGGTGGAAACTGTAGCGCTTTTCATCATCGATGGCGGGGATGGTAAGACCGTAACGCGTCATCGGTCAGCCACAGTGTGCGAAGCATTCACTTCATGCCATCGCGCGGCGACACGTTCCTTCGTCTGCAAGTGTCATCTCCGTCTCGCCGCAAACTTCTGGCCCCGAGATCTGACGGAGACGAGCATGATCGATCTCTTTCTGATACCTGCGTCAATCAGAGCGCATCAGCCCGCTTTTCGTTGTCCACGAAACTGCTATGGTTTTCGCACGTGGGGATATAGGGCGTGTTGGATTTTATTCGTAGGGCATGGCGATCACAGCTGGCGGCGCTTGGCATGGCCGGGCTGACGCATCGCCATGTCGCGGCTTGGCTCGCGATCCTCGGCCTCTATGTGCAGCTTGTCGCCGTTGGCTTCGGCACATGCTGCTTGCCGATTTCCGGCGATGCGGCACCGTCTCCTTTTCCCATCTGCCATGCGCAGAGCAACGACCAGGGTTCGACACAGACGCCGGGCGATCCTGCGTAGACGAATCATCATGAATGCGCTTTCTGTCTGGTCCATTGCCATGCGGCGATGGCTTTCGCGCCGTCCATGGATGCTCTGGCAAGCGTCTACGCCATTTCGACGGCGGCGGAACAGGTGCCATTCATTGTTCCTGTTGCCGCGCGCTTTTCTGCTGGCGCGCCACCGCGCGGTCCTCCTGCTTCGGCCTGAAGCGAGAAGAGCGCTGTCGCTCTTTCGAGCGAACTCTTCTTATTCGTCCTGCTTACAAATTCGAGTCTGGCCTACTGCCTTCTGCGCGCATGAACGCCGCGGATCGCGCGTGGCTGCCTAGCATCATGACTCGACGATTACTCCATCAGATCGAGAATCCATCATGTCTCAACGTGCACTCATTGGCTTGGCTGGCACATGCGCCGCCATGGTCATGTTCATCGGCGCCGGCTCGGCGCTTGCCCATACGATCGTCGGCAATCGACTATTTCCGGTGACGCTCGCAATCGATGATCCGGGCGTCAATGACGAATTGGCGCTTCCGAGCTTCGGTTCTATGGCGTCGGCTAATCCAGATGGTACGCGAGGGCCGATCTCCTACACGCTCGGATTGGAATATTCTAAGACGATCATGGCGGATCTCGCCGTCTCGATCGGCTCGGAAGGCATCACCTGGCAGAGGAATCCGAGCGCGTCAGGTTGGGCGAATATCGAGACGCAGGCGAAATATGTGTTCTACAAGGACCCTGCGCATGAGTTCATCTTTTCCGGCGCCTTGAGTGTCGAATGGGGCAATACCGGCAGTCCAGCCAGCGCATCCATTCCTGCCGACCCGTTCACGATCGTGATACCGAAGCTCTTCATCGGCAAAGGCTTCGGCGATGCCTCGGTCGATTGGCTTCGGCCCTTCGCGATCACCGGAGAAGTGGATTATTCGGTACCGACCACGAGCATCAATGCGCTCGATCTGAACCGGAACCCTACCGTTTTGACCTATGGCGCGACACTGCAATATAGCCTGCTCTATGCGAACTCCTTCGTTCATGAGCAACCGGAGTTCTTCAATCGGCTTATTCCGGCCTTCGAGGCTGCCTTCAGCACGCCCGTATCGAATATCGGTCCATCGGATCCCGATGCCTTTGTCCACACAACCACCGGGGTGGTCGGCCCCTCGGTTTATTACATCGGCCGAAACTTCGAAGTCGGCGTCATGGCGCAAATTCCGATCAATCACGCCAGCGGCAGGCATGTCGGCGTGATGGGTGTCGTCGACTTCTTCCTCGACGACATCGCGCCGACGACCCTGGGCAAGCCCTTGTTCGGGTCGCGGCAGGTGCGCTCCGGCGCTTATTGAGGGCAACATGATGCTACGCATTTTCAGACTCATGGTCGTCGCGGCTTTTGCCTGCGGGCTGGCGACGACTGGTGCTTTCGCGCATGCATTTCTAGACAGAGCTGTTCCGGGGGTGGGCACGACGGTGAGGGCCTCGCCTTCTGAACTCGAACTCCGTTTCACTGAGAAGGTCGTGTCTGCCTTTTCAGGCGTGCAGATCGCGGTGCTCGGAGGCAGGCCCATTGCGCGCGAGAAGCCTGTCCTTGATCGCGCACGGCCGAACATATTGCATGTGCGTCTGCGCCATGCACTGAGCCCCGGCACTTATGTCGTGACTTGGCACGTGGTTTCTGTCGATACGCATCGTACCTCGGGCAACTATAAGTTCACGGTCGAGCCATGAGTGGACGCATGATGCGATTGCATCTCTTCCGGCTTCGGCGTGCATGAGCCGGAGGATTGCTCCCGAGCTTTTCCGTTTTGTGGGGGCTCGGGGCGATATTGCGTTTTAGCGAATAGTTCCACGAGTCTTCGGCGCGGAAAGCGCGAGGCAGGAGCGATGACTCTCTTTTCGATTCTCGTGCTCTCGCGCTGGATCCATTTCACGGCGGTGTGCTTGCTTTTCGGCAGCTCGTTCTTCTGGTTCTATATGGGTGGCCAGCGGTCGATGGCGGGTGCCGGCGGCTTGCCGCGGACGCTGCGCGCGACAATTTTTCTTCTGCGCATTGCCGCCCCGGTGGCGGCGCTTTCGGGCTTGGTCTGGCTCGCTGGCATTCTGGCCAATATGACAGGTGGCTTCGGCAATGTTTTCGATCCCGAAAACTTGCACCTCTTCTTTTTCGAAACGCAATTTGGTCCGGTATCGATTTGCCGTCTTTTTCTCTTGGCAGCGGCTGCCGTGATCGCGATCTGTCCCGCCGGTAGCCGCGCGTGGTTCGCAGCGCTTCTTTGCGTCGCGGCCTTGCTCTTGATCAATCAAGCTTGGTTCGGTCATGCCGTGGAAGGCGGTGCGGGCCTCTATGGCGCAGCGATGATCATCGTCTACAGCGTCCATATGTTGGCCGCGGGCGCCTGGGTCGGCGGCCTGCCGCCGCTTCTCTTCACGCTCGCGGAGCAGCGGCGTTTCAAGCCGCATCAAGCACGCGAATGGACTTTCGAGATCGTATCGCGCTATTCCTTTATGGCGATGGTCGCGGTCGCTTTGGTTGTCATGAGCGGGACAGCCAATGCGGGCTTCCGTGTCGCCGGGGCTTTCGACAAGCTCTTCTGGACCGCCTATGGCGATGTGCTGGTCGCCAAACTGGCCGGGATCGCTTTGATGTTGACGCTGGCTTTGTTCAACCGCTTTGTCGCCATGCCAAGGCTGCGCGCTGGTTCCTGGAAGGGTGTGACGCCCATCATCAGCCTTCAGGCGAGCGTGGCTATCGAATTCACTTTGGCTATATTCGTGCTCGGCATCGCTGCTGTACTCGGCATCACGCCGCCACCGCAGTGAACGAAAATCCCTTCGGCTTTCACCCGCTTTGTTCTAACTTTAGAGCCGAACCGTGGAACCATCTGTCATGCGGGCTTCCGTTGTACGCGCATTGCGCATGTGCGCTGCCGTTCTGCTCTTGGCTGCGCTTCCGGGCATGGCATTTGGGCAAGCTGCGCTGTCCAACCGCCAGTGCCGCCCTCCAGCGAAACAGATGGCGCGGCTGGAGCTGATATTCGGCGCCGGCCGGGGCGCGACCAGACGCGCCTTCATGGCGTTTCTCGCAAAAGAGGTGACGCTGCGTTTCCCGGACGGTCTCAGCCTCTTTTCCGGCTATGGCCAATGGCGTAATGGCAAGGGGAGGATCGTCCAAGAGACTTCCCGCATGCTCCTCATCTGGTATGTTCCTGACTCGCAATCGGAGACGAGGATCGAAGCCATCCGCAACGCTTACAAAAAGCGCTTTCACCAGCAATCGGTGCTGCGTGCCGACAGCTTGTCCTGCGTGTCCTTTTAGGCAGGTCCTTCACGCTCCGGTGCAAGAAACTGAAGAGGCCAATATGTCGAAGTCGATCGTGATCACCGTGCCGCATGCTCTCGGTAAAGACGAGGCGCAGCGTCGCATCGCCCTCGAGATCGATCAATTGAAAAGCGCCTATGGCGACAAGCTTACGGAGTCGGAGGTCAATTGGAGGGGCGATGTCGCCATGGTCCGGATTGTGGCGGTCGCCCAGGAGGTGAAGGCGCAGATCGACGTCGCCGCCGAGTCGGTGCGCCTCGAGATCATCTTACCCTGGCTCCTTGCGAGCATTGCGGGCAAGATCGAGGCCCTGATCACGACGACCGCGCGCGACAAGCTCGCCATTGCGCATACGCCTTCGCCTGGCCAGGGGTGATCGGGATCGGCTCTAGAGCGCCGGCCTGGCGTCGGTGTGTGTGGGGCCAGGCACGCGCTCAGACGTTTCATAACAAAAAATGCGGAGCCTGAGGCCGGCGGCTGCATGTCTATCGCAAGCGAGGGTTGATGGGACGTCGATGCATTCATCGCAGGTTCAACTCGTCTATGGTTTGTTGAATTACGCGTTCTGAGTTCGGGCCTTTGTTACCGCCCGCCGACATTTGTCGTTTGCGGCACCGAGTTCAGTCGAACCATCGGACTGTAGGGTCGTCCAGCACAGACACTGCTCAAGGCTGCATGAGGGCAGCGATCGCGCGCAACCCACCGGCCGATCGATAGGAGAGGAGCAGATTATGTCGACAATGTTGAAAAGGATGCTCGTGGGGGCGGTTGCCGCCCTAGCAATGGGCGCAACCGTCGTCGCGACCTCGACCCCTGCGGCCGCTCGCGCTGGTTACCATGGCGGTCATTATGGTGGGTATCATGGCCGCTGGCATGGTGGCGGCTGGGGTTGGGGCGGAGCTGGCTTGCTTGGTGGCTTCGCCCTTGGTGCCGCCGTCGCCTCGCCCTATTACTATGGCTATGGCAACCCTTATTATCGCGGCTATGGCAATCCCTATTATGGCGGCTATGGCACCTGTAATTATCCGGTCTATGATTATTACGGGCGTTTCGTAGGCTACCGCTGCTATTGAGCTGTCTGGGGTAACAAAACGAGCCCCGCCGCTCGCGGCGGGGCTTTCGCTTTGCTCGCCATATCCGTGCTGGCGCAATTCATTGCTGCTGTGAGAAGCAAACGGTTCGATCTTTCGCCTTTGATCGCCCGCACGTCTTGGGATGCGCTTGCTGCGGCGCGGCAAGCAAATGTCAATTCATACGTTCGACGAAACGCGAGGCAGCTTTTAGCGACATCGCTTCCGGCAACTTTTTTTTGCAGGGATTCTGACCCGGACATTCAATCTCTATTCGATTCAGACGTTTATAAATAAGGCCCATTTTGAGCCCCGGAATGCGTGGCTTGACTCACGATTTTATCCCCACAAAGCAGCCTGGACTTAAGCTCGATCGTAAGATTCCATACCCTGTCACAAAGTCTTCAAATGCTCTTCGGTGTATAGGTTGATCGACGCGGAATCAGATGGTTACGCCCGTCAAGCAAGATTGCGATGTCGTCTGACAAGGGGCTTGGTTCGTGCGCGGTGACTTTTTCATGACAAGAAAATCTTGCGAGGTCCAACTCCTATGTTAAGCTACGCGC
>DAIESR010000323.1 GCA_027346205.1 Beijerinckiaceae bacterium | reverse complement strand
GCCTGCATGACGCGGACGGCGCCGAGACTCTCGGCAGCATAGGCGCTCGCCTCGGCGAGCGTATCCTGCGCCGCGCGTGAACGTTTGCGCACCGAACGGCCCGCCGCATAGAGCGGCAGGACGATGACGGGGATCGCGATGAGCACGAAGGCCGACAGTTTCGGGCTCGTGTAGACCATCAGCGCCACGGCTCCGACGAACATGAAGAAATTACGCAGCGCCACAGAGGCCGAGGTGCCGAAAGTCGCCTTTAATTGGGTTGTATCGGCGGTGAGGCGGGAGACGAGCTCGCCCGTGCGCGCCTGGTCGAAAAAGGATGCGTCGAGCTTTGAAAGATGTTGGAAGACCTTGGCCCGCAGATCCGCGACAACCCTCTCGCCGAGTGTCGTCACGAGATAATAGCGCGAGCCCGACGCGATCGCGAGAACCGCCACCACCGCCGCCATGCCAACGAAATAGCTGTTTATCGTGCCGGCGCTCTGAACCGAAAAGCCGTAATCGATCATGAATCGCACGGCGATGGGCACGGTAAGCGTCGCCGCCGCGGCAAGGCTCAGAGCGCCGAGCGCCGCGAGAACCCGCAGCTTGTAGCGCGCCACATAGGGAACGAGCTTCAGCAGGACACGCGGCGAAGACCGCGACTTTCCTGCTCCGGCGCTTTCCACACTTGGATCGAAGCTTTCCTTGGACACGCGTAGCCCTCAAAGCGGATTTACTAGAGCGTTTTCCGATCGGATGGAATCATCCGATCGAGAAGAAAGCACTCAAAATCAATATGTTGGAGCATGTTCTCAATCGGAAAAGTCTATCAACTTTTCCGGAACATGCTCTAGAATGCACAAACGCTGTCGACAGCTATCGGCCGACAATATCAATTGCCGCGCCAGCCGGGAGTTCGTATCGCAGAGGGGAGTTAAGATGTTCCTTATCTGTGGCAAAGCAGCCGCAGTGCGCCGCCCGCCACAGCAGGTTCCACCTATGTGGACTCGCGCGCTCGAAACGGGCAAACGCGCGACGGCCCGAAGCAGAAGCGCCTCGCCTCACTGACCGCGGTTACGGATCAGATCCTCGACGACGGCTGGATCGGCCAAAGTCGATGTGTCGCCAAGCGCATGGAACTCGTTTTCCGCAATCTTGCGCAAGATGCGCCGCATGATCTTGCCGGAGCGCGTCTTCGGCAGGCCAGGCGCGAATTGCACGATGTCCGGCGAGGCGATCGGCCCGATCTCCTTCCTGACCCAGGCGACAAGCTCCTTGCGCAGTTCATCGCTCGCCACATGGCCTTCCATCAAAGTGACATAGGCATAAATGCCCTGGCCCTTGATGTCGTGCGGATAGCCGACGACGGCCGCTTCAGCCACCAAAACATGCGCGACCAAAGCGCTTTCAACCTCCGCGGTGCCGAGGCGATGGCCGGACACGTTGATGACATCGTCAACTCGGCCGGTGATCCAATAATAGCCGTCCGCGTCCCGGCGGCAGCCGTCGCCGGTGAAATATTTTCCGGGATAGGCGGAAAAATAGGTCTGCACGAAGCGCTCGTGATCGCCGAGGACGGGGCGCATCTGGCCCGGCCAGGAATCGGCAATGACGAGATTGCCCTCGCAAGGCCCGTCGAGGACGGCGCCCGCGGAATCGACGACCTCGGGCTTGACGCCGAAGAATGGCGTGGTCGCCGAGCCTGCTTTCAAGGCAGTCGCACCCGGCAAAGGTGTGATCATATGGCCGCCGGTCTCGGTCTGCCACCAAGTGTCGACAATCGGACAGCGGTTGTCGCCGACAACGCGATAATACCATTCCCACGCCTCGGGATTGATCGGCTCGCCGACCGTGCCGAGCAGGCGCAGCGAGGCGCGGCTCGTCGCCTTGACCGGGCCATCGCCGGCGGCCATCAGCGAACGGATCGCTGTCGGAGCCGTGTAGAATATATTGACTTTGTGCTTGTCGATGACCTCCCAGAAACGGGAGACGCTCGGATAGGTGGGCACGCCTTCGAACATCAGTGACGTCGCGCCATTGGCCAGCGGCCCATAGACGATGTAGCTATGCCCGGTAACCCAGCCGACATCGGCCGTGCACCAGTAGATATCGTCCTCGTGATAATCGAAGACATATTGATGCGTCATCGATGCATAGATCAAATAGCCCGCCGTGGTATGCACCACACCTTTCGGTGTTCCCGTCGAGCCGGAGGTGTAGAGGATGAACAGCGGATC
>DAIESR010000284.1 GCA_027346205.1 Beijerinckiaceae bacterium | reverse complement strand
CTCGCAAGGCGCCGGGCAAACCCGCCCCATGATCGCCGGAAACGGATTGGCTGCGACCATACGCTCGAAGGCATATTCCTGCCACTTCATCTGGACCGGCGGCTTATCCATGCCGCGCGCGATGGCAAGCCAGCCGCGAATATCGTGGCCCGACGGACAGCTTCCCTGACAGGGCGCCGTCCGATGCACATAGGTGGGACATTTGTAGGTATGATCTGCCTGAAAGATCTTCTTGGTCAGATCAGTCTTATCCCACATGGATTCGCCATTCTCGTAACGGCGAAAAGTGTGCTTCGGATTAGGGACCGCCTCATTCATCGCCGTTCCTCCTCAAACTTCCTGCAGCACGGACAACCGCGCGGCCTCATAGTCCTGTTCCTGGATGGAGCCCGTCAGAATGATGGCGTTCGACACCATCTGATGCACGCTGACAATCGACTCCATATCGAATCCATATTGCGGCAGCACTTTTGAGAACTGCGCTTTGCAGATCGCGCAAATGGCCGCCATGTGGGTGACGCCATGATCCTCAGCGACCTGTTGCAGCGCGCGCATGCGCGGCTGCGCACCTTTCAGCCGCACATCCATCAGCTCGTCGGTCAGAAGTCCGCCGCCGCCGCCGCAGCACAATGTGTGCTCGTGGATCGTGTCCGCCGCCATATCGTAAAAATGATTGCAGGTGGCGCGCAGGATCGCCCGCGGAATCTCGAACTGCCCACCCGGCTTGTCCCCCATCCGCGACGCGCGAGCGACATTGCAGGAATCGTGGAAGGTCAGGCGGATCGCGTCATTCCTCGACTTGTCGAACCGCAGCTTGCCCTGATCGATCAAATCATTGGTGAATTCGCAGATATGCTGCGGAATTGGATAGTTCTGGTCGAGGAAGTCGAACGGCCCCGCAAGCGTATCGAGGAAGCTGTAAGCGACACGCCAAGCATGGCCGCACTCACCGAAGACGAGACGCTTAACGCCGAGTTCTTCCGCAGCCTTGTGAATACGCTGCGCGACCTTCTGCATATTCTCCTGAGATCCGACGAACATGCCGAAATTTGCCGCCTCGGACGCGTAGGAGCTGAATGTCCAACTCACGCCGGCTTCATGCATCACTTTCGCGTAGCCGATGAGGCCTTCCATGTGAGGAGAAGCGAAAAAGTCGGCGCTTGGCGTCACCAGCAGGATGTCGGCGCCCTTTTCATCGAGAGGAAAACGTACCGGAACGCCAGTCTCCTCCTCGACATCTTCCTCCAAACCCGCGAGCGTCGCCTTCAGCGCCTTCGCCGGCAAGCCGAGATTATTGCCGATGTTGAAGACCTTGCCGATGATCTCGTTGGAATATTTCTGCCCGAGCCCGACCGTGTCCATGATGTCGCGCGCGGCCATGGAGATCTCGGCCGTATCGATGCCATAGGGGCAATAGACCGAGCACCGGCGGCATTGCGAACATTGGTGGAAATGACTGTACCAGTCGTCGAGCACATCCTTGGTCAGATCCTGGGCGCCCACCAGCCAAGGCACGTATTTTCCGCTCCAAGTGAAATAGCGCCGATAGACTTTGCGCAGAAGGTCCTGGCGCGCCACCGGCATGTTCTTGGGATCGCCAGTACCAAGAAAGTAATGGCACTTGTCAGTGCAGGCGCCGCATTTGACACAGGAGTCGAGAAAGACCCGAAGCGCACGCGAATTGTCGACGAGTTCACCGAGCCGGTTGATCGCTTTCTCCTGCCAGTTCTCAACCAGTTCGCCGGGAAAGCCGAGCGCTTCCTGTTGGCCAGGCGCGGCGACATAAGGCTTCGATCCCGCCATGGCGCCGCAGGCAAGCTCCGGAATTTCCAGGGGATCACCATGCACGTGATCCATCGGCTTGAATGTGCTGGTTGCTGCAGCCATCGTATTTCTCCTAAGCCTTGCGCGACATTGCTTCGAGCCGGGCCGATCCAACGTATCTGTGCTCGCGGCTATCGTCCGCCTGATTGCGGGTGGGGCTGAAGAACACGCCTGGCGCATGCAACAGTTTCGAGAACGGAAAGATGATCATGAGCGCAGCAACCAACCCGAGATGGACGAGTAACACCGGATCGCTAGGAAGCGGCTGCCAATTGAAATACATCAGGCCGAGGAAAAAGCCCTTCACGGCGACAATGTCGGTGTGAGCGACATAGGTCATCGTGAGACCGCTGATGCCGATCGCCACGAGAAGAGCCAGCATGAGATGATCGGATGGACCACTGATGTAACGGATGCGTGGCACGATGAGACGCCGCGCCCATAAAGCGATGAGCCCCGCCACCATGGCGAAACCCGCCAGCTCGCCAAAAGGCTGAACCAGCACCAAGATCTCTGGCACTGGCTGTAGGAAGTAGCGCAGATGGCGCAAAACGACCAAAGCCAGCGCCATATGAAAGATCCAGCCGAACAACCAGATCCATTTGTTCGCATTGAACAGGCTCTGAAAGAACACGACCTCACGAAACATCCGCGCCGCGACGCCGCTGTGAGTCAGCGGCGCCGGCGTCGTCGGAATCTTCAAAGGCGCCGGCGTCGACGCGTAGAGCCAGATCCTATAGCCAAGCCCACCTGCTAGAACGAGCGCAGCCGTATAAAACGACAGGGCGAAAGCCGTCGTAAGCATATATTCCTCCCTGTCCGCGCGCTCTTCGGCGGTTCGCCGGACGTCGGATCTCTTGGTCGCTTGGTCGCTTGTCAGACGCAGCCAGTTGGCTTCGGCAAGCCGGCGATCTTACATGCCTGTTTCGCAGGCCCGTACGGAAAGAGCGCATAGAGCGCTTTCTGATCGCCCTTTTCTTTTCCGAACTTCTTCGTCATCTCCTTGACGAGAATTCGGACGGCCGGAGCGATCTGATATTCTTCGTAATATTCGCGCAGGAAGTTCACGACCTCCCAATGCGCGTCGCTCATATCGATGTTCTCGGCCTTGGCGATCATATCGGCGAGGTCCGTGTTCCACACGCCGATGTCGGTCAGATAGCCTTCTTCATCATGTTCCGCGACGGTTCCATTGACCTCATATGCGCCCATGTCTCCCCATTCCTTCTTTTTGGCTGATTATACATCTGCTCACCGCAAACATCCGCGCTACCCGTCAGAGCCATGCGCAGACACGTGCCTTACCCGCCGCGAGATCGACAAACCCGCCGTAGTCGACGAGAGCGATTCCTTCGGCAATATCTTCAGCTTTAATACCGCGGGCCGCGAGGTCCGGGGCGAGAACATAGATGCTGCAAGACGCCTGCTTGTGGCTGAGCGCTTCGGCAAAGGCGCCACCCTTGCGGGCACCAACGACCGCGTCCTCGATCAGAAGAATCGCATCGCCTTGCACGACATGGTCCAGGCAGGTCTTCAGCGAAGGCCGCTCGAATGGGGACTTGTTGACTGTGTGCAGTGTCGACATCACGTCCCTCAAAAGCTCAAGATCACATCATGTTCGGAAATGAGCTTTGTCATTTCCGAACGATCGACAAAATGAATCGAGGGCTTCTCCGCATAGTCTTCGTTCTCGTCTTCATAGGTGATGGCCATCAGATCATCACTTACAAGGCCGCGCTCGGCGAGCGACTCGCGCTCAACATAGAGTTTGCGCACCTCATAATCGCCAAGCGCCCGATAGGTCTTGGAGAAGTTTTTCATCCCGATCCCGGCAGTGTCCTGCCCACTCATCAGCTGAAAAACACCGTCGTCGACGAAGGCGACGCTGACGTCCTGTTCGAAAGCCGCCCCGATGAGCACGACCTCGAGCGATTCCAGTGCGTAGACAGTGCCGTAAGGCGCCTTTCGGTTGATATAGAGAAACTTCTTCGTATTGGTCTCGTCCGCCATGAACCGCTCCTCAATCGCCAAACATGACGAGGCGATCGGATTGAATCCCCGCTTCGATCAATTGCCCAAGTCCCGAAATGAGAAAGCCCGGAGCGATGTTATTCCCATCCTTGCCCTGCCTCTTGGCCTCGTCTGCGTCGAGAATGCCGCGCCTCGGCGCGGCAGCGATGCAGACGACGAGATCGAGCTTATGTTTCTCCGCAAGCTCACTCCACAGCACCTGGAGATTGCGATCGTCCTGCGGCGGCACGGCGAAGCGCGTCGCGTTGTTGACGCCGTCATTATAGAAGAACACGCGAAATATCTCGTGCCCTTTTTCTAAGGCCGCCTTGGTGAAGCGGTAGGCCGAGTCCGAAGCCTGATGCGTGTATGGCCCTTCGGTGACTACGATTCCGAAACGCAAATCTATGTCCTCTCGATACGTAGCCTCCGGCCCGCGACGCCGGAGAATCCGGCGCCGCTTCTCAAGCCGCAAGGCCGCGACCGCACCCGTCAGAAATGGACGTGTGCCGACATGTTCATGGTTTTGCGGGCGCCGGTCCAAGTATCGAGATGATGCTTGGTGAAAGCGAAGCCGGTGATCTCGAAGAAGCGTGGCCAGCCGATCCGCTCGATCCATTCGCCGAGCCGCTCGAAATCGCGGGCGTTCTCCTTGTAAGCGTAGAGGATCGTTTTCACGACCTCTTCGACCTCCGGCCAACGCGGCGGATTATTGGGAAGGTTGGCGACCACCAGCTTATGGAAGGTCGGCTTCGATCGCGCATTCGAATGCTTGCCGCCGACCCAGACAGCGATCTTGGTCGAATCCGCACCATTGATCTGCATGGGCGGGCATGGCGGATAGCATGCGCCACAACACACACATTTCTGTTCGTCGACTTCGAGCGAAGGCTTGCCCTCGACCATCGCGGGCCGGATG
>DAIESR010000261.1 GCA_027346205.1 Beijerinckiaceae bacterium | reverse complement strand
GGGACTCTCATTTCCGGCACGCAGAGCGTATCGGCGACGTTGAATTTTTCGAG
Source organism: Beijerinckiaceae bacterium (assembly GCA_027346205.1). GTDB lineage: Bacteria > Pseudomonadota > Alphaproteobacteria > Rhizobiales > Beijerinckiaceae > Methylovirgula. The sequence continues at coordinate 1,814 of DAIESR010000261.1, read as the reverse complement.
CCCGGCGATGGCGACGATGTCGCCCGCTTCCGCCTCTTCGATCGGCGCCCGCTCGATGCCGCGGAAGGCCAGGATCTTCGACACGCGCCCCTGTTCGACAACCGCGCCATTGCGGTCGAGGACCTTCACCGTCTGGTTCGGCTTGATGCTGCCAGCAAAGACGCGGCCGGTCACGATACGGCCGAGATAGGGATTGGCTTCGAGAAGCGTGCCGAGCATGCGGAAGGCACCTTCCTCGATCTTCGGTGCCGGCACATGCCGCAGTACGAGATCGAAGAGTGGCCCCATGCCATCCTGAGGCCCTTCTGGGCTGTCGGCCATCCAGCCTTGCTTGGCGGATCCATAGAGGATCGGAAAATCGAGCTGCTCATCGGTCGCGTCGAGAGCGGCGAAGAGATCGAAGACCTCATTCACCACTTCGGTGATGCGGGCGTCCGGCTTGTCGACCTTATTGACCGCCACGATGGGCTTGAGGCCGATTTTCAAAGCCTTGCTGACCACGAATTTGGTCTGCGGCATCGGCCCTTCCGAAGCATCGACAAGGACGATCGCGCCATCGACCATGGACAGGATGCGCTCGACCTCGCCGCCGAAATCGGCGTGGCCGGGGGTGTCGACGATGTTGATCCGGCTTTCTTTCCAGGCGACCGAAGTTGCCTTGGCCATGATGGTATTGCCGCGTTCACGCTCGAGGTCGTTCGAATCCATGACACGTTCAGCGACGCGCTGATTCTCGCGGAAGGCGCCAGACTGCTGCAGGAGGCGGTCCACGAGAGTCGTCTTGCCATGGTCGACGTGGGCGATGATGGCGATATTGCGCAAATTCATGAAAATCCGGATCCGACGTTCAGCGCGATCCCTGCGCCGGCAAGGTCGTGCAATGGCTTGGTTACGGCGATGTCTCGTTTGAGAACAGAGAAGGGTTCTTCACAGGACGCAGTGCATGTCACGTGCCCGCCAGAAGAACTCCACTCAGCCTATATGGTGTGTTACTTTCGCAGTTGCAGCATCCCTTATACGAAAGCCAATGATTTGGAAACTGCGGCGGATGCGCGGGTTGACGCTGCTGCGCGCGACTGCTTTTGCCAAAGGGCTCAATTTCGGCAGCAATTTTGGCGCCGTGCCCCTCTTTCCTTTCCGCTGGCAAAGTGGTGTGGCTCGGCCAGGGCGGTCGTGATCTGTGGCCAGATCGCCGGGGCCTATGCCGGCTCGCTCGCCATGATCGGCGGCGGCGCGAGGCTCATCCGGCCGCTGATCGTCACGATGTGCTTTGCGATGATCCTGCGTTATGCATGGCAAAAGGGCCTGTTGCCGGGCGCGCTCTATTAGGGCGGGTTTTTCCGGGTCTCATGGCACCGCCCTTGCTCGGCTGACGGAGGCTGTGAATGCGCGGCATTGATGAACCGGCGGGCTTGGAATAGTTGCATTGCCTTCCTCGGCGCGTTTCGGCCTGCCGCAACTCGAACTAGCACGGCTTGCCAGGCGATGAATCGTCCGGTCTTCCACCGCCGTGTCAGGGTGCCTCGTGGATCTGCCGCTTCTCTCGGACTCTTTGCTCGACGGCTTTCTCGCCGATGACATCACCGTTCTCGATCTCACGACGCATACGCTGGCGATCGGGAGCAAGCCCGGACGGATGAGTTTCAGCGCCCGCCACGCCATGGTCGTCGCCTGTATCGAGGAGGCCGGCCGGATGATCAGCCGTGCCGGCGGCGAAGTCGAACTTCATGCCGCTTCGGGCGAGGTCCAGACCGCGGGCACGCTGCTACTTTCCGCGACTGGATCGGCGTCGGCATTGCTGCGCACCTGGAAAG
>DAIESR010000233.1 GCA_027346205.1 Beijerinckiaceae bacterium | reverse complement strand
TATGAGATTCTCGGCGACGAGAAGAAGCGTGGGGCCTTCGACCGCGGCGAGATCGATGCCGAAGGCAAGCCGCGCTTCCAGGGCTTCGAAGGTTATGGCGCTGGCGGGCCATGGACTTCGTCGCGGCGCGCGCAACCGGGTGGCGGTGGTTTCGAACATTTCGAATTCAACCAGGGTGCCCCGGGGCAGGGCGCGGGTTTCGATGCCGGCGATCTGTTCAGTGAGCTATTCGGAGGTCAGCGCCGAAGGGCTGCGCAAGGTCGAGCGGCGCCGCGAGGCGAGGATGTCACTACGCAATTGACCGTTACTCTTGGCGAGGCGGCGCATGGCACCAAGACGCGTGTCTCTCTGCCAACCGGGCGGACGCTCGAAGTCTCGGTTCCTGCGGGAATCGAGGACGGCAAGCAGATTCGCCTCAAAGGGCAGGGCTATGCAAGTCCCTTCGGCGGCGAGCCGGGCGATGCTCTGGTGACGATCAAGATCGCCAAACATCTCTATTTGCGGGTCGATGGCCGCGATCTTCGGCTGGATCTGCCGTTGACGCTCTATGAAGCCGTGCTCGGTGCCAAAGTCAATGTGCCGACGCTGGACGGTGAGGTGGAACTCAATGTTCCCGCCGGTTCGAACGGTGGCCGCACCTTGCGACTGCGCGGCAAGGGCCTGCCGAACCAGCAGGGCGGCGCGGCCGGCGATCTCCTTGTCACCTTGCGAATCATGCTCCCTGACGAACCGGATGCCGATCTCATCAGCCTCATGCGGGAATGGCAGAAGCAAAAACCCTATGATCCGCGTCGTGACATGAAGTGACGCGCGTCAGTTCATTAAAATCCTCGCTCCGATCCTCGCTTACGGCGTTTGCCGCGCCCTGAGAACGGCATGGATGTGCCGTGCGAGGGCGAGGAGGCGCGCGCTTTCGAGCGGCGCGGCGAGCGCATAGAGGCTCGTCGATTCGCGCCAATAGACGGAATTGGCCGACAGCACCGCCAGACTCCGAAATGTGGTGTCTGGAGCGGTCGTTGCCGCGCTGATGCAGAGCACGACGGGTGTTCCGACGGCATCGGCAAAATCGAGACAATCGGCGCGGTTGGTCGCCGTGCCTCTGTTTTCGCCGCGCAAGAGCCGCAGGCCTTCACCTCTTAAAACCGGCAAGATGGCGAGGGCCGGCTCGACGGCGCCCGGCAAATTCAGCAGGGTTTGAGGTATGGTCGCGGTCTGATGCTCTTGACGCAGTGCTGAAGCGGCGAGAAGTGCCAGAGCGGGACCATGGTCGTGACCAAAGTTCCCCGAAAGTTCCGCCCATTCTTTATACCGGTTCATCGAGAAATTCGCGACCAGAGCGATACAGGCGCCAGCCATGAATGCGGCCGCGGTAAAGGTGAGGCTGCGTCGGCGCGACCGGCGAAGAGAGATCTCACGCTCCGCGCCGCTTGGTGTGAAGGGCGGCAAAGGGACCAGTCGTGGTGCGAAGGTGAAGGACATGTTCATTGGAACCTGTTCGAGCGTCACTTGTGAGAACGCCGCTCGCAGCAGGAGATTCTGTTGCCTCCAGGCTTCGACGCGCGCCGCATCGGTGGGCGTCGTCGCAAGATGGTCGAGGATCGCTGCGCGCCTGTCGTCGTCGATCTCGCCGTCGACGAAGCCATGCAGATCCTCTTCTGTAATCTGCCGAGGCGTATGGTTCACGGCTGCGCGTCCTATTTCACGACCCGCAAATAGGGGACACGGCGTACCGGCGTGGCGGCGGCCGGGTCATTGCCCAGGGTTTCGGCGAGCCGGCCACGGCCACGGCTCAGGCGTGCCATCAAACCGCTGCGAGATATGCGCAAGATCCGCGCCGCCTGGGCATAGCTGAAGCCTTCCAACACCACGAGAAGCAAAGCTTCACGCTCTTCGAGCGCCAGCCCGCCGAGCGCGGCGCAAAGGCTCTTTGGCGCGGCCTGCGGGTGCCCCGCGTGCGCGACCTCATCGCGGTGATGCGTCGCATAGCCGACCGCATTGCGACTGAAGCCGGCCATGCGATCCTGCTGGCTGTCGCGATTGAGCTGGGTCAGAAGCGCAAAAACCTGGAGGACGAGGTCCGACTTCCGGTCGGGCAGGCCGCAATCGACAAGCCGTATGAGCGTTGTATGGACAAGCTCATCAGCAATGTCGTTTGGCGCAGGACTCGCCTGCGTCAGCGCCCTGGCATAGCGGCGCAGGCGCGGCGTCAAGAGGACCAACTCGTCTCTGACACTCACCTCTCGGACACTCACCTCGGCTCTCCACCCCTGCAGCAGTTTCAGGTGCCGGAGACGGTCGTTTGCCTGAAAATGCTTTCATCTTTTGTCGCGGTTCGGGCGAATGCTCAGCGCCACCTGTTTTTGGTCGCGCCATCGCCCATGTCTGGAAGAGCAAATTCCCGATAAAATCGAGAAAGTCTTCAAAACGATGCCATCCTACACTTGTGTCGCCGAGGCCTTTTGATCTGTCCCAATTGTTGGCTCGCCCGGGCGGCCTTCGCTATCTCCCAACCAGGGCCGGGCAGGAACGGGTCTTCCCGGTCCATAATCGGCGTATTGCCTTCTACGAATATTAGAACGCTCTGCCAGGCTTGCCTATGGCCAGCATGAAAATCAGAAGGGAGAATGCGGTTCACTAACACTATTGCGGGATCTCGCAGTGCAGCATGACGCATTGGCGAACATCCGAATTTCATTTTGCCGGCTCTTCCCTTCAAGGCGGCCCATGCGATAAAGAAACTCAGCTATTTGACCGGGTTGTGCTTCGCCTCTCTTCTATCGGTCGGAGCGATGATTGGCCGGCGTCTTCCTCTGACATCACGAATTTGGGAAAA
>DAIESR010000231.1 GCA_027346205.1 Beijerinckiaceae bacterium | reverse complement strand
AAAATCAGGACCGGCACGCAAATCGGCAGCACAAGGATCGACAGAAGCAGCCCGCCGCGACGCAGGCTCACAGTCAAGCCCGCGCCGATCGCGCCGATCAAGGTCAAGGCCGGCGTGCCGACGAGAAGCGAGAGCGCGACTGGGCCGAGCGCTTCCGGCGCGAGCCCCAGCATCAGGCCGAAGAATGGGCTTGCCGCCACCAGCGGCAGGCCCGTCAGGAGCCAATGCGCGAGGCATTTGACGAGAACGATCAATTCGAGCGGCATCTCGCCGAGGAGAAAGAGATCGAGCGAGCCATCGTCATGGTCGGCCTGAAACAGCCGGTCGAGCCCAAGCAAGGTCGCGAGCAGCGCCGCGATCCAAAGGATCGCCGGGCCGACACGCGCCAGAAGCTTGAGATCGGGGCCGATCGCAAAGGGCGTGATGGTGACGAGACAAAGGAAGAAGACGACGCCCATGCTCGCGGCGCCGCCAATGCGACGGCCGATGCGCAATTCGCGTAGCAGCAATGCGCCAAGACTCGAGGAAGTGCGGCTTTTGCTCATGCGGCGGCGCCAAGGGCGAGTTCGCGGGCCGGCAGCCCGAGCGGCGCATGGGTCGCGGCAATGATGAGTCCGCCTTCGTCTAGATGCGCCTTCATCATCGCGGCGAGCGCTTTTTGCGAGGCTGCATCGAGCGCCGTCGCCGGTTCGTCGAGAAGCCACAGCGGACGGTGGACGGCGAGAAGCCGCGCGAGCGCGGCGCGGCGCTTCTGCCCAGCGGACAGATAGGCGGCAGGCAGATCGGCGATCCGCGCGAGACCGACCCGGGCGAGCGCCGTCTCGATTCTTGTCTCGGGCGCGCCGGCCGCTGCTCCGGTGGCCAGAAGCGCCGCCCAGAACGCCAGATTTTCATAAACCGTCAGGCTCGGCTTGAGCGCATCCGCATGGCCGACATAATGGGAAAGTTCACCCACACGGCCGCCTTCCGGCGTGACCACGATCCGCCCCTCGGCGAGCGGCAAGAGGCCAGCAATCGCCCGCAACAGGCTCGATTTGCCGGCGCCATTGGGCCCTGTCACGAGAAGCGCCTCACCGGCCGCCAACCGAAACTCTATATTGGTGAAAATGATGCGGCCACTACGTTCGACGGCGAGTGCCGAGGCTTCGATCTGCATTGAGCAACTTTACAATCGGCTTTATCGCGGAGCCTTTGGCTCCGATCGGCAAAGCGGTCTTATCATCTACGCTATGCTCTAGCGCAGCTCTCGGTCCTGCGGAAGCGCGATGATCGACACATGTCATTGGAATGCCACAACAGCTGGCGCGCATCGCTGCGCGGCCTTAGCAAAAATCGCCGTTTTGCTGGCGCCGTTTGAGGACGATCAAGTTTCGGCGATGTTGAAGCTTTAAGGATGAACGAGAGCCGTTGCATCCTTCGTCCGTGTAGCGACAGCTTGCTAAATTATCTATAAGCCGTGGTCCTCAGCATTTCCATCTCACTCTTCCGGGTTCCGATTATGGCGTCGCTCGACAGTTTCAAATGCCGCAAAAAGCTCAGTGTTGGAGCCAAGACCTATCATTATTTCTCGCTCAAGACCGCAGAGAAGAATGGGCTCGCCGGTATTTCGCAACTACCTTTCTCGATGAAGGTGCTGCTCGAAAACCTGCTGCGCTTCGAAGACGGACGCTCGGTCACCAAAGAGGATATTCAGGCGGTCGCCGAATGGCTCGTCAATAAGGGCAAGGTCGAGCGCGAAATCGCCTTCCGTCCGACGCGCGTCTTGATGCAGGACTTCACCGGCGTGCCCGCCGTCGTCGATCTCGCCGCCATGCGCGATGCGATGACGGTGCTCGGCGGCGATCCGCAGAAGATCAATCCGCTCGTGCCGGTCGATCTCGTCATCGACCATTCCGTAATCGTCGATGCCTTCGGCACGGCCAAGGCGCTCAAGACCAATGTCGATCTCGATTATGATCGCAATGGCGAGCGCTATCGCTTCCTCAAATGGGGCCAGAGCGCATTCGACAATTTCCGCGTCGTGCCGCCGGGCACCGGCATCTGCCATCAGGTCAATCTCGAATATCTCGCGCAGACCGTCTGGGCCCGGAAAGAAAAGCACAAGCCTGCGCGCGGCAAGGCCGAGACGGTCGAGGTCGCCTATCCGGACTCGCTTGTCGGCACCGATTCCCATACGACCATGGTCAATGGCCTCTCCGTGCTCGGCTGGGGCGTCGGCGGCATCGAGGCCGAAGCCTGCATGCTCGGCCAGCCGCTCTCCATGCTGCTGCCGGAAGTCGTCGGCTTCAAGCTCACCGGCGAACTGAAGGAAGGCGTCACCGCCACCGATCTCGTGCTGACCGTCACGCAAATCCTGCGCAAGCAAGGCGTTGTCGGCAAATTCGTCGAATTCTTCGGTCCCGGCCTCGATCATCTGACCCTCGCCGATCGCGCCACGATCGCCAATATGGCGCCGGAATATGGCGCGACCTGCGGTTTCTTCCCTGTCGACGACGAGACCTTGCATTATCTCGCCACTTCCGGCCGCACGCCGAGCCGCGTCGAACTCGTCGAGAAATATGCCAAGGCGCAGGGCCTGTTCCGTAAAGGGTCGACGCCCGATCCGGTCTTCACCGACGTCATCGAACTCGATCTCGAAAGCGTCGTGCCTTCCATGGCCGGCCCGAAACGGCCGGAAGGCCGCATGCCGCTCGAAGCCGTCGGGCAAGGGTTCAAGACCGCTCTGGCGAGCGAATATAAGAAGACGGAAGGTGCCGAGACCCGCTATCCGGTCGAGGGCAAGAATTACGATCTCGGTCATGGCGATGTCGTCATCGCCGCGATCACCTCCTGCACCAACACATCCAATCCGAATGTGCTGATCGGCGCCGGGCTTCTCGCCCGCAACGCGCTCGCCAAAGGGCTTTCCGTCAAGCCTTGGGTGAAGACGTCACTGGCGCCCGGCAGTCAGGTGGTCGCCGAATATCTGGCGAATTCCGGCCTGCAGAAGGATCTCGATAAGCTCGGCTTCAATCTCGTCGGCTTCGGCTGCACGACCTGCATCGGCAATTCCGGCCCGCTGCCGACCGAGATTTCGAAGACGATCAATGATCATGGAATCGTTGCGGCAGCCGTTCTGTCCGGCAATCGCAATTTCGAAGGCCGCGTCAGCCCCGACGTGCAGGCAAACTATCTCGCCTCGCCGCCGCTCGTCGTCGCCCATGCGATCGCCGGCACGGTGACCAAGGATCTTATCAACGAGCCTCTGGCTTTCGACAAGAAAGGCAAGCCGGTCTATCTGCGTGAGATCTGGCCGACGACGCAGGAGATCGAGGCTTTCATCTCCAAATTCGTGACCAAGAAGATCTTCAAGGCGCGCTATGCCGATGTCTTCGAAGGCGACACGCATTGGCGCAAGGTGAAGGCGCCGGCCGGCGAAACCTATCGCTGGGACATAGGCTCGACCTATGTGCAGAACCCGC
>DAIESR010000228.1 GCA_027346205.1 Beijerinckiaceae bacterium | reverse complement strand
AGATCCAAGTGTCCTGCGAGACCTCGGTCATGAACGTATCGACATGGGGCCGTCCGAGCGGCTTTGCATAGACCGTCGCAAAATGCGCCTTGGGAAGTAGCGCGCGCACGATCTTCGCCGTCGCCCCCGTATCGACGAGATCATCGACGACCAAGATTTTAGCGCCGCCATCGGCCTGCGCGATCTCTGCGGCGATCGGCTTCAAAATCTCGAGTCTGCCTTGCCGATTGTCGGCATCATAGCTCGCAACGCAGATGGTTTCGACGATGCGCAGATCGAGCTAGCGGGCAATGATGGCCGCCGGGACGAGACCACCGCGGGTGATTGCCACGATCGCAGAAAAAGGCCCGATCTCGGCGAGCCGCCAGGCGAGCGCACGGGCATCGCGATGAAACTGATCCCATGAAACGTGAAACGCCTTGTCGATCGCAGCATCGCTCATCGTGGCTCAAACTTTTTCCGTCTGCAGCCGCGCCAAAAAGGCTTCGATCGCCGCGGCGGCTTCGGCGACTTTCTCCGCATCCTTGCCTCGCACCACGATCTCATTGTTGTAGCGGCCATCCGCCATGGAAGGATAGGAGCCTATGCAGAGATCAGGATGCAGATCCGCCACCGCACCGAGATCGGCCGCATAAGCGCCTTCCGCGACATTGCCGGCGGCAATGGTCAGCGAGACCGTGCGGGGACCCGTCTCGAGCTTGGGGCCGACGGCGGCGAGCATCGCCTGCATGATCGTCGGCACACCGGCCATGACGATGACATTGCCGATCCAGAAGCCCGGCACTTTCGAAACCGCATTCTCGACCAGTTCCGCGCCGTGCGGAATCCGCGCCATGCGCCGTCGCGCTTCGTTGAGTTCTTCCGGCTTCATCCATTGCAGGAGCACAGAAATGACTCGCGGATCTTCTGAAATTTCGACGCCGAAAGCCACGGCCACGGCATCCGCCGTCATATCGTCATGCGTCGGCCCGATGCCGCCCGTGGTGAAGACATAAGTATAGCGGGCACGCAGCGCATTGAGCGCCTCGGCGATCTCACTGATGATATCGGGCACGATGCGGACCTCGCACAGATCGATCCCGATATTGGTGAGATAATCGGCGGTGAAGCCGATGTTCCTATCCTTGGTGCGGCCGGACAGGATCTCGTCGCCGATAATGAGAAGCGCCGCGGTTACGGATTTGGCAGTCACAGATTTGACGGTCACAGTTTTGGCTTGGGTCATGGCTTGCGTCTTCGGGCCCCATCTCCGGCCGAAGATCTAGCACGAAGAGACGCCCGTTTCGATCGTTTCGCGCAGCGGCAAGTCCAAAACGGCCAGCCAGACCGCATAATGCCCTGAAATGAGAAGAAAATTCGCTAAGGCCCGCTGGTGGCGAGCATCTACGGCCGGAGGCCGCGCGATCCAGTCAAAATTTACCTGACGCCGCCGAGCTTTTCTCGGCGCCGGTCCGGAGATTTACCGCGAGACTTGTCTTGGCGCTCGCCGGATGACCCACGGTGCGCTCGTCTAGCGCCACCGTCTTCACAAGGGCGAAAACGGGATCTGCCCGCTTAAGACCCAGCTCGTCGATGGCGCGCCGCGTCGCCATGGCGAAAAGCTTCCCGTCCCCGTCCAGGGCAATGTCGACGAAAGCAAAAGGCCCTTCGACATGGATGTTCTCGACCTTGCCGGCGAGCGTCCCCTGCACACTGACCTGGCTCGGCAGCGTCCTGGACAAGGTGACATCCGTCGCCTTGATGATGATGCGCGCCTTGTCGCCTTCCGATCCGGCCGGCCCGGCAAGCCAGATTTTTCCGGCCGGATGCAGCAGTTCTGTCAGGCCATAGGCCGTGTCGGCCGTGCCGACCCGCATGATAAGCACGCTTGAATGGCCGAAGCGCGGATCGTCGGTCGCGCTCGCCGTCTCGCCGAGAACATCTTCGGGCGCACCTATCGCCTTCACCCTTCCGTTCTCCAGCACGACCACGCAACTCGCGAGCCGTGCCACCTCCTCGATCATATGTGAGACATAAACGATCGGAATCTTGAACTCGTCACGCAGACTTTCGATGAGAGGCAGAATTTCGAGCCGGCGCTGCAGATCGAGCGCGGCGAAAGGCTCGTCGAACAAGAGCAGCCGCGGGCAGGACAGAAGCGCGCGGCCGATCGCGACGCGCTGACGCTCGCCACCGGACAGTCGACCCGGCCAACGCGAGAGCAAATGGCCGATGCCGAGCGTTTCGACGACGGCATCGAAGCTGATGCTTCGGGCATGGCGCGGCGCGAACCAGCGTCCGAAACGGAGATTCGTGTTGACGTCGAGATGCGGAAAGAGATGCGAATCCTGAAATACGAGACCGATGCGACGCCGATGCGGCGGAATAAAAAGCCCGGCGGCGACATTGGTCAGCACGCAATCATCGACAATGACATGGCCCTCGTCCGGCTTCTGAAGGCCGGAGATGATGCCGATCGTCGTCGATTTGCCGGAACCCGAGCGGCCGAAGAGTGCGGTGATCCCCTCGCTGTTCTTGAAGGCGATATCGAGCTTGAAACTGCCGAGCTGGCGGCGCAGGGCGACATCGATCATCAGCTTTTCGCCAACCATCGCTCAGCACGGCGCTGGATCAATTCCGCGCCGATGAGCGCCGTCAGAGCAATGACGATCGAGACGGCGGTCAAGCGCAACGCGCCGGCGTCACCCTCGGGCACTTGCGTATAGGTATAGATCGCGGCCGATATGGTCTGCGTCTCGCCAGGAATATTCGACACGAAGGTAATGGTGGCGCCAAATTCGCCGAGTGCCCTTGCAAAACCCAGGATCGCGCCGACGATGATGCCAGGAAAAGCGAGCGGCAGACTCACCAGGAAAAAGGTCACGACGGGGCTCGCGCCCAAAGTGCCCGCAGCCTGCTCAAGCCGCCGGTCCGTCGCCTCGAAAGACAGGCGCATCGCGCGCACCATCAGCGGAAAGCCCATCACCGCGCAAGCGAGTGCCGCGCCGGTCCAGCGAAACGCGAAGACGATGCCGAAATGCTCGGCCAGAAAAGAACCGATAAAGCCTCTGCGGCCGAAGCTCAGCAGCAAAAGATAGCCGGTGACGACGGGCGGCATGACGAGTGGCAGATGGACGATGCCGTTGAACAGCATGCGCCCGGGAAACTGCCAGCGCGCCAGCGCAAAAGCCGCCAAAATGCCAAACGGAAGCGCCCAGAAGGTGGCGACGACGGCAATCCGCAAGGACAAAAGGATCGCCGTCCATTCCGCTGCCGAGAGATCGAACACTGCTATATTATCCAAGATATCGCTATACGCGCTTGTCCGCTCTTTGAGGCCTTTCTGTCAAGTGGTGGGCAAATCCGCCGCATGGCGGCCGCTCCAGGGCAATCCGGTAAACGGGCAATCGGGTAAAAGGCCCCCTCAGGATGAAGGGCGTTGGCGGATCACTTCATCCGATTGCTCTGCTGCCCGCTCCTCATCGGGCAGCTCTCGCGGCACCATGCGGCGCGCGAGCGAGGATCGCGACCGCCTTCTTCAAAGCGCCTCGACAACCTTCTTCAGCTTGCCCTGCACGACGGTCGCGGCCTCCCGCAGCTTCGGATTGTCAATCGCCTGCATCGAAGCGACGGGATCAATCGCCGCGACCTCGATCTTGCCGCCGCCAATGTCCTGCACGACGACATTGCAGGGCAGCATGGTCCCAACTTTGTCCTCGATCTCGATCGCCTCATGCGCGAGCTTCGGATTGCAGGCGCCGAGAATACGATAATTCCTGAAATCGACACCGATCTTCTGCTTGAATGTCTCCTTGACATCGATCTCGGTGATGATCCCGAAGCCTTCCTGCTTCAAGACCTCGGCCGTGTGTTTTACGGCATCGTCAAAATTCATGTTCAGCGTCTTGGCGAAATAATAGCTCATCGATTTCTCCTCTTCGTCGAGAGATCACCTCACGCACTCAGATGGACAGCATTCATCGGATTGACCATGAGATAGGTCAGACAGTTTTGCTTATCAATGTGCTCGATTGGGTCGTCAGCCTGAGCCTCTAGATCACGATGATTTTGGATTGAATCAATCCAAAATCATAAACGTGATCGATTCCAAAAGTATAGAGCGGGATAGGCAAATAAGTTTACGCAA
>DAIESR010000195.1 GCA_027346205.1 Beijerinckiaceae bacterium | reverse complement strand
TATCCGAACAATTACCGCCTATCTCGTCTTCCCCTCATGGGAAGTGCTCATGACGACCCTCATCAACTCCAAACCGCCTCCCGAAATCGAAAAACCAATAGGAGCGTGAAATCAGGAAGGAAAACGACTTAGAATTGCTGGGTCCGATGGATGGATAGGCATTTCGCCGACCTTGTCGTATACCTTCCGCCGCAGCTGCGGCATAGCTCCCCCCCACCAAGTCCGCAGTCTGATGATCTCCAGCTAAGTGGCGATAAAGCAATATCTTTTTGTTTTCGGCAGCGGCCGGCCTCGATGCAACTTCTGGAAGCTCGCCATTGCCGCTCAGCCAGGGTATTTTCACGCCGTCATCCAGGAAGGGATTTCCAATGGCAGTTGCGTCGAACGGAGCCAGCGGGCCGGCCTTGCCGGAAGCGGTTGCGTCACCCCCAAAGATCGCTCAATTCACTCTCGACGATGAGCTTTCCGCCTATCGAGACATGTTGCTCATCCGCCGCTTCGAGGAGAAAGCCGGCCAAATGTATGGCATGGGGCTCATCGGCGGCTTCTGCCATCTCTATATCGGACAGGAGGCGGTGGTCGTCGGCATGATGCGGGCGGCCAAGCCGGGCGATGAGACCGTCACCGGCTATCGCGACCATGGCCATATGCTCGCCTGCGGCATTGATCCGAAAGCAGTGATGGCGGAGCTGACCGGGCGCCGCAGCGGCTTGTCGAAGGGCAAGGGCGGCTCGATGCATATGTTCTCCCGCGCCAAGAATTTCTTCGGCGGGCATGGCATCGTCGGCGCGCAGGTTCCGATCGGCACCGGCCTTGCCTTCGCCAATCGCTATCGCGGCAATGACAATGTGTCCTTCACCTATTTCGGCGACGGCGCCACGAATCAGGGCCAAGTCTATGAGAGCTTCAATATGGCGGAGCTCTGGAAGCTGCCGGTCGTCTATGTGATCGAGAATAACCTCTACGCGATGGGCACATCGGTAAAACGCGCTTCCGCCGTCACCAATCTTTCGAAGCGCGGCACCTCTTTCAACATCCCCGGCGAGCGGGTCAACGGCATGGACGTTCGCGCCGTCACGGCGGCGGCGCGCGAGGCGGCCGAATGGTGCCGCGCCGGCAAGGGACCGATCATCCTCGAAATGCAGACCTATCGCTATCGCGGCCATTCCATGTCCGATCCGGCAAAATACCGATCCAAGGAAGAGGTCCAGAAGATTCGTGAGGAGCATGATCCGATCGAGCAGGTCCGGGCACGTCTTCTCCGCGACAAAGCGATCGACGAAGAGGCCTTGAAGGAGATCGACGCCGGCGTGCGCGCGATCGTGGCGGAGGCCGCCGAATTCGCCACCCATGATCTCGAACCCGACGCTTCCGAACTCTTCACCGACGTATTGCTGTAAGGGCGGGGCGACCATGTCGACCAATATTTTGATGCCGGCGCTTTCGCCGACCATGGAACAGGGTAAGCTCGCCAAATGGCTGAAGAAGGAGGGCGATAAGGTCAAATCCGGCGATGTGCTGGCGGAGATCGAGACCGATAAGGCGACGATGGAGGTCGAGGCCATCGAAGAAGGCACGCTGGCCAAAATCGTCGTGCCGGAAGGCACCGAAAATGTCGCCGTGAACAGTCTCATCGGCGTCATCGCGGCCGATGACGAATCGGTGAACATAGCGCCGGCTGCGGCACCTGCGCCTGCCACGCCGGCCCCTCAGGCCGCGTCGCCGCAATCGGCGCACGTTGCCGCACCTGCCGTAGCAGCATCCGCGCCCGAAATGACGCTGCCGGCCGGCACGCAAATGGTCACCATGACCGTTCGTGAAGCGTTGCGCGACGCTATGACGGAAGAAATGCGCCGCGACGAGAGCGTCTTCGTGATGGGCGAAGAGGTCGCGGAATATCAGGGCGCCTATAAGGTCACGCAAGGTCTGTTGGAGGAATTCGGCGACCGCCGGGTCGTCGATACGCCGATCACTGAACATGGCTTTGCCGGCCTGGGCATCGGCGCCGCCATGGCGGGCCTGCGGCCGATCGTCGAATTCATGACCTTCAATTTCGCCATGCAGGCGATGGATCAACTCATCAATTCCGCCGCCAAGACGCATTATATGTCGGGCGGCCAGATGACCTGTCCGATCGTCTTTCGCGGGCCCAATGGCGCGGCCGCGCGCGTCGCTGCCCAGCACAGCCAGGATTATGCCGGCTGGTTCTCGCATGTGCCGGGGCTGAAGGTCGTCATGCCCTTCACGGCGGCGGATGCCAAAGGGCTTTTGAAGAGCGCGATCCGCGATCCCAATCCGGTGATCTTTCTCGAAAACGAGATTCTTTACGGCCATACATTCGAAGTGCCGCAGCTCGAAGATTATCTCGTGCCGATCGGCCAGGCGCGCATTGCGCGGGTAGGCAGCGACGTGACGCTCGTCTCCTTCGGCATTGGCATGACCTATACGCTGAAGGCGGCCGAAGAACTCGCCAAGGAAGGGATCGATGCCGAAGTCATCGATCTGCGGACCTTGCGTCCGTTGGACGAGGCGACGATCGTCGAATCGGTGAAGAAGACCGGCCGCTGCGTGACGATCGAAGAGGGTTGGCCGCAATGCGGCATAGGCGCCGAGATCATCGCGCGGCTGATGATCTCGGCCTTCGATTATCTCGACGCGCCGGTCCTGAGGGTCACCGGCCGCGACGTGCCCATGCCCTATGCCGCCAATCTCGAAAAGCTCGCTTTGCCGAGCGTCGGCGATGTCGTGCAGGCGGCAAAGACGGTTTGCTACAAAGCATGATCCCGAAAAGTTGCAGACTTTTCGGATGATATCATGTGTGAAAGAAAGCCATGATCCCGAAGAGTCGTAAACTTTTTGGACGAGGTTATGCGTCAAAATAAATGCCTAAGCGGCAATAGCTCTGCAGAAAATGGCGAAGCCGGAAAAGGTGACACTGCTATGCCGATCAATGTCCTCATGCCCGCGCTGTCGCCGACCATGGAAAAGGGCAATCTCGCCAAATGGCTGAAGAAGGAAGGCGACAAGGTCAAATCCGGCGATGTGCTGGCCGAGATCGAGACCGACAAGGCAACGATGGAGGTCGAGGCCGTCGATGAAGGCGTGCTCGCCAAGATCCTCGTGCCGGAAGGCACGGCCGATGTGCCCGTCAATGATGTAATCGCAGTGATTGCCGAAGATGGCGAGGACGCCAAGGCAATCGTAGCGTCGGCTGTTTCACCTGCCAAACCCGC
>DAIESR010000183.1 GCA_027346205.1 Beijerinckiaceae bacterium | reverse complement strand
TAGTTGATACCCACGCGCACGATGTTGGCGCGGAAGTTGGCGTCGACCTGGGTGCCGCACTTCGCGGCCTCGCAGCCCGCGCTGCCGAGATCGGTGTAAAGATACTCGATCTTCGCCGACCAGGGCGTGGCAAAGGCGTATTCGAGACCGCCGCCGACCGTCCAGCCGACGCGGGTTTTCGACGGCCCGTCGAAGACACCGCCAACACCAGTATAGGTGTTCTTCAAGCCGGCGAAGGCCGCGCCGCCGGTCGCATAGATTAATGCGTGATCGAAAGCGTAGCCGAGGCGACCACGAATCGAACCTTCGATATCTTCGCGGGTTCCGTAGGTGAAGCCAGGAACGGTATTGCCGCCTTTGTAGTTCGTGCCGTCGACTTCGCCTTCGAGACCGGCGACGAGCGGGCCTATCTGATAATTATATCAGATATGGGCGCCACCAACGACACCGCTGGGGCTGTAGTTCGGCAGGCCGATGACGACCGGCCCGCCAGCCGTGGCGGCGAGGCCCGTGGTCGACGTACCCCATTGATAGCCGATCTGGGCACCGACATAGACGCCAGTCCAGGTGAAGATCGGGAGCGGCGGCGGCATATAGGCCGGCGGAGCCTTGCGGCTTGGCAGATCGGCCGCCGATGCGGCCCCCATCGCACCAACGATAAACGCCGTCGACATGAGTAACTTGCGGAACATTACATACCTCTCTTGACGAGTTCGAGCCCTGGGGCTGCTAAATCCATTTCGGGTCGAGGGCAACAGAATAGACCAAAAAATACAAACAAAATGTTGTTATTAATCGTCCGTGTCGCGCATCTGCAACAGAAGAAGCCAATGTTTTCCGAGAAGAATAATGTTCGTGCTTGGTTAAGCTATGTAAAAAGTTGATTGTGGCGAAGTTGATATCCTATCACGGTGGATATTTGCTTTCTGAGGACCGAAAGCCGCAGTTCGCGATCAACTTTATGTAAGCGTATATTTACTTTTTGATGCTGGCGTCGGTGGGCTATTCTCGTGCCTCCGAACCTGGTTTCGCCGCGGCCCTGCCACGCGCATGACCGCTCCTTTGCCGCTGCGCCGACCTGTATTTGCGTAGTGGATTTGGGAAGTGAACTTGGGAAGTGAACTTGCTGGCAGCTTCGCGGTTCCACCAAAGTTGAACAATGATTCACGCGGTTGGGATCGTGCATGGTCGAGCAGATTGTTGAATCTCAATGTCTGCTGATTGCCGAAAGCATGGTTTTTCGCGTAGATGCCTGCATGCGGCTCGCGTATTCGCACTCGGCGCGGATTTTTGCTCGAATCGGGGCGGTGGGTTTGCAACGCATGGTGGCACGGAGCTTCAAGCACTTTGCGAGATGGAAGGGTGGCCGAGTGGTTTAAGGCAGCGGTCTTGAAAACCGCCGTGGGTGAAAGCCCACCGTGGGTTCGAATCCCACCTCTTCCGCCATTGCTTCATGTTTCCACGATCGGCGGGGCGATCTCTCCGCGACGATTTGATTGATCGCAAATGCTCGTCGTCGGTGCCGAGCATTATCAGCTCGCGGAGCGCATGTGCGAGACGATCACCCGCTATACGGATCAGCAGGACATCATTTTGCTTTTGGGGATCGAGGAATTGCTGATGGAGCACCGGCTGATCATCCGCCCGCCCGCCGATTGCAGCGCTTCGTGACCCAGCCCTTAGAGCCGATCCCATATGGTCGGGACAAATCAGTTCGATTTCAAATAAACCGAGCTTTTTTCGAACACAAAACCAGTATCCACTTTTGCTGAAAATGCGCTGGAGCGTTTTCCAATCGGAAAATACTCCAGCGGTTTGGCGGCAGCGACTTTGTGATAAACGCGTGCGGCCCAAATATGAGAGTATCACCGCCAGTCATACCGTCGCCGCGACCAAGGTGATCTACTTCTCAGTGGCCTGCTATGCGTTCAGGGTCGGATATAGCTCCAGCCCTGTTCCTGCAATTCGCTCAGGTGAACGACGCCCGCCGGCACAACGGTGGCTTCCGGAATGATGGGGATCGGATGGCCTTCCTTCTTCTCCATCGCCTTCTTGGTGTTGCCACAGGCCGAAAAACTCACTGTCGATGGAAAGCTGCCGTCCTTGATGCGCTTGATGCGATCTTTCACCGGCGATTTGTCTGCGCGGAGCATGTTCAGGCCAGGACCGTAAGCAGTGACGTCGATTTGTACCTTCTGGCCCTTGCCATTGTAATATTCTGTCAGGTTCGCAACATTGTTGAGAACGAGATTCATGAGGGCTGGATCATTCTGATCGATCTGGATGGCGATACGGTGCTCTTTAGCGGCTTCGGCGGCATTGGCCGGCGCCGCTAGGATCATGCCGGCGGCGAGCGCGGCGATGGTGGCCATAACGTGTACAAAGTGTCTCATTTAGTTTCCTCCGTTTATTTATGGACGTACAGCATATAACCCATTTCGGTCCAGGCTAGGATCTGGGCCTCGCGGGCTCGCACCGGCACGGCTTTCGGATTGAGATTCACGTGCTTTCCAGTCTTGCGGTCGATCGTTTCGGCCGTATTCATGCACAGGTTGAATTAAATGCTTAGCGAGACCAAGCTGTCAACCATCGCGCGATTGCGGCTTGTCGTGCGTTGCAGGTCGATGTCCAGGCCGAAGATCACGCGTGCCTGTTTCTCAGATGCCCGATCGGAGAATTGGAGAGCGAGATGACAAATGTCGATCCACCTATCCATTCGGACAGAAAGAAGGCGTGGCGGTGGGCCGATTTATTCCCGCAACGAAGAAAAAATACCGAATTTTTTCCCGAGCTTCGTGTAGGGAGTGGGATCGAGACCGTCGAGCTGGCGGCGGGGGTAAGGCCGAGCAAGCATCGGCATCTCAGCAATCTGGCTGGGAGATGATCATTTTTCTTCTTTCGTCCAATATTGCGTGAGACGCGCCCATGGCGCGATGATGGACATGATCGCAGAGTCGGGGCAGGGTGCCGCCGCGATCTTCGCTTTTCGTGAATCTTGGTTCAAATGACTATTCCAACGCCGGCTTCCGCCGATGCGCAAAACGAGAAAATGGCGCCTCGAGGCGCATCCGGCAAGGGCAATATATTGAAAGCGCTTGGCCCCGGCCTTGTCACCGGCGCCGTGGATGACGACCCGAGCGGTATTGCGACCTACAGCCAGGTCGGCGCGCAATTCGGCTTCGAACTCGCCTGGATCATGCTGTTCAGCTATCCGCTGATGGCTGTGATCCAGGCGATCAGCGCGCGCATCGGCTGCGTGACGGGGCGCGGCATCGCGCAAAATCTGCGCCGCCATTATCCGCGCTGGATTTTGCGGATCGTTGTGCTGCTGCTGCTCGTCGCCAATGTTGCCAATCTCGGCGCGGATCTCGGCGCCATGGCGTCGGGGCTTCAGCTTCTGATCGGTGGGCCGGTATCGATTTATCCGATCGCCTTTGCAGGCTTTTGCGTGGTGCTCGAAGTTTTCTTGAGCTATGCCCGCTATGCTGCGATCTTGAAATGGCTGACGTTGTCGCTTTTCGCCTATGTCGCTGTCGCTTTTGCCGTGCATGTTCCCTGGGGCGTGGCGCTGCGCGATACATTCGTGCCGAGAATGGCTTTTGATTCCGCCCATGCCATGGCTTTGGTCGCGATCCTCGGCACTACCATCAGCCCTTATCTCTTTTTCTGGCAGGCCTCGCAAGAAGTCGAAGAGAAACTACGGCGTAACGCAAAGCCACTTTACGTCAGCCCCGCCGACATGGATGGCGAGCTCAAGCGCATCCGCACCGACACGTGGGTGGGGATGGGCTATTCCAATCTCATCTCCTGGTTCATCATTGTCGCGACAGCCGTGACACTTCATGCAAGCGGGATCACGCAGATCGAGAGTTCGGCGCAGGCGGCCGAGGCGCTGCGCCCGATCGCCGGCGATTTCACCTTCGCAATATTTGCTTGCGGCATTATCGGCACGGGCCTTTTGGCGGTACCGATCCTTGCGGGCTCTGCCGCCTATGCCGTTTGCGAATCCTTCGATTGGGTCGAGGGGCTCGATCATAAGCTGAGGGACGCTCAGGCCTTCTATGCCGTCATCGGGCTTGCGACGCTCATGGGCGCGCTGTTGAACTTCCTTCACATCGATCCGATCAAGGCACTTTATTGGAGTGCGGTGCTGAACGGTCTCTTGGCGGCGCCGGTGATGGCGACCATGCTCTTGATCGCGACCAATCCGCAGATCATGGGCAAGCTCGTTTTGCCGCGCTCGATGATGATCGTCGGCTGGTTCGCGACTTTGGTGATGCTCGCGGCGAGCATCGGTTTTCTGGTGCTGTAGAGCGCGCGCACGTCCACTTTGGTGACAATTTGGTTGGTGGTCAGTACGAACGAATATTTCAGCGCGAGGCGAGAGCGAGTGCGGTGATGCCGGCGCGCGGCGAGACGGGCACGGGCATATGGCTCGGAGAAGGCTGCGCATCCGTCTGACAGAATGTGAGTCCGGCAAGTCCACCAAGCACGATGGCGCCGATCTGCGTAAGAGACGCTGCGCTCGCCAAGGTTAGTAAACAGGCTACGACCGCGATCGAGGCGCGTGTGCGATCCGGACAGAGGGTGCGAGCCATTCCCCACACAGCCTGTGCGACGATGGCAACGGCGACGAGGCGTAGCCCGTGCAAGAGGCCGGCGCCGCGTGACGAATTCTGTCCGAAAATAGCCGAGATGGGCGATCGGCCCGCCAAAGCAGCTCACGCCCAGCGTCAGAAAAGCCCGGAAGACCTCAAACGGCGAGCCATGCGATTCTTTCGAGGTCGTCACGGTCGCTTGCCTTTTTCACTCTCGAACAACTCGCCGAACAGCTCGCGGAGTCGGATTTTGGTGGCGAAGAACGCCTCGCAGCCGACGCTTCCACTCTCTTTCAATCACTTGCCT
>DAIESR010000178.1 GCA_027346205.1 Beijerinckiaceae bacterium | reverse complement strand
GGCGAGAAGGTTTGACAGGATGGCTTTGAACGGTACGGCGAATGGCAGCATGGCACCGGCCTCGCTCGGCGCCGCCTATCCGATCACCGACCATGAGTTCGACGTCGTCGTCGTCGGCGCCGGCGGTGCCGGCCTGCGGGCGATCGTCGGCTGCTCCGAAGCGGGCTTGCGTACGGCGGCGATCAGCAAGGTTTTTCCGACGCGCTCGCATACTGTCGCCGCGCAAGGCGGCATCGCCGCCTCGCTTGCCAATATGGGCGAGGACAATTGGAAATGGCACATGTACGATACCGTGAAGGGATCGGACTGGCTCGGCGATCAGGATTCGATCGAATATATGTGCCGCAGCGCGCCTGCCGCGGTTTATGAGCTCGAGCATTGGGGCGTGCCTTTCTCGCGCACGCAGGATGGCCGCATCTATCAGCGCCCCTTTGGGGGTATGACGACGGATTTCGGCAAAGGGCCGCCGGCCTTGCGCACATGCGCGGCGGCCGATCGCACGGGCCACGCGCTGTTGCATACGCTCTATGGCCAGGCGCTGCGCCATAATGCGATGTTCTTTGTCGAATATTTCGCGATCGATCTCATCATGGACGGAGATTGCTGCCGTGGCGTCGTCTGCCTCAAGCTGGATGACGGCACCATCCATCGCTTCCGTTCGCAGCTTGTCATTCTGGCGACCGGCGGCTATGGCCGCACCTTCTTTTCTGCAACCTCGGCGCATACGTGCACGGGTGACGGCAATGGCATGGTACTGCGCGCCGGCCTGCCGCTGCAGGATATGGAGTTCGTGCAATTCCATCCGACCGGCATTTATGGTGCCGGCTGCCTCATCACCGAAGGCGCGCGCGGCGAGGGCGCTTATCTCACCAATGCGCAAGGCGAGCGCTTCATGGAGCGCTATGCCCCTTCGGTGAAGGATCTCGCCCCGCGCGACATGGTCTCACGCGCCATGATCATGGAGATCCGCGAAGGCCGCGGCGTCGGCAAGCACAAGGATCATCTCTATCTTCACCTCGATCATCTCGATCCGAAGATGCTGCGTGAGCGGCTCCCCGGCATTTCGGAAAGCGCCAAGATTTTCGCAGGCGTGGATGTGACGCGAGAGCCGATCCCGGTCCTGCCGACGGTCCATTACAATATGGGCGGCATTCCGACGAATTATCACGGTGAAGTGGTGACGAAGCGCGGCGACGATCCCGATACGGTCGTCCCCGGCTTGATGGCGATCGGCGAGGCGGCTTGCGTCTCCGTCCATGGCGCCAATCGGCTCGGCTCCAATTCGCTCATCGATCTCATCGTCTTCGGCCGCGCGGCGGCAGAGCGGGCCGCCAAAGTCGTGACGCCGGGCGCCAAACAGCCGGAGCTGCCGGCCGGTTCCGCCGATCGCGCGCTCAGCCGTCTCGATCATTTCCGCTATGCCAAGGGCGCGCTCCCAACGGCCGAGTTGCGGCTGCGCATGCAGAAAGTGATGCAGGCCCATTGCGCCGTCTATCGCACTGGCGAAACGCTCACGGAGGGCTCGAAGCTCATCCATGAAGTCTGGGAGGCGAAGGATCAGATCTCGGTGACCGACCGCTCTCTGATCTGGAATTCCGATCTCATCGAAACGCTCGAATTCGACAATCTCATCGTTCAAGCTGTCGTTACCATGGATGGCGCCGGCAATCGGACGGAATCGCGAGGCGCGCATGCGCGGGAAGATTTTCCGCAACGCGACGACGCGAATTGGATGAAGCACACGCTCGCCTCGATTGATGCCGACCAGCACCAAGTGTCCTTCGACTATCGGCCGGTGCACAGCTATACGCTGACGAACGAGATGCCTTATATCGAGCCGAAAGCGCGGGTGTATTGAGGGCCGCAGCGACGCGCCGATCATCTTCCAAAGGGCTGACTCATGGTCGAATTCGCGCTTCCCAAAAATTCCAGGATCGGCAAGGGCAAAAACTGGCCGAAGCCGGAAGGTGCCAAATCCCTCCGCGAGTTCCGCATCTATCGCTGGAACCCGGAGGATGGCGCCAATCCGCGCATCGACAGCTATCACGTCGATACCGGCGATTGTGGTCCGATGGTTCTCGATGCGATCATCTGGATCAAGAACAAGATCGATCCGACGCTCACCTTTCGCCGTTCCTGCCGTGAGGGCGTGTGCGGCTCCTGCGCAATGAACATAGATGGGACCAATACGCTCGCCTGCACCAAAGCGATGGAGGACATAAAGGGCGCGATCAGCATCTATCCGCTGCCGCATATGCAGGTCGTCAAGGATCTCGTGCCTGACCTCACCGCCTTCTATGCCCAGCATGCATCGGTGAAGCCCTATCTGCAGACGATCACGCCGGCGCCGGAAAAGGAATGGCGGCAATCGCCGGCTGACCGAGCCAAGCTCGACGGCCTTTACGAATGCATCCTCTGCGCTTGCTGCTCGACCTCCTGCCCGAGCTATTGGTGGAACGGCGACCGCTATCTCGGCCCCGCTGTGCTGCTCCAGGCCTATCGCTGGATCAGCGATTCACGCGACGATGCCAATGGCGAAAGGCTCGATCATGTCGAAGATCCCTTCCGGCTCTATCGCTGCCATACGATCATGAACTGTGCCAAGGCCTGCCCCAAGAGTCTCAATCCGGCAAAAGCCATTGCG
>DAIESR010000147.1 GCA_027346205.1 Beijerinckiaceae bacterium | reverse complement strand
TAGAGTTTCTCAATCTGTGGTGAAGCGTCGGATGAGTGGCCCATGTCGGCCTTGAGTAACTTGCTTATCGAAAACAAAGCTTTGATGTTCGGTGCCGCAGCACTCGCATTCATCGTTGCGGCGATCCTTATTTTGCTCGTGTTCCGGCTCGCTTTCGGACGCAGGTTGCGGATGCCGGGCGGACGCGCACGGCAGATGCGGCTCGGCATTGTCGATGCGTTCGATCTCGATCGCCAGCGTCAGCTGGTGATTGTCCGCCGCGACAATGTCTAACATCTCATCATGATCGGCGGTCCGAACGACATATTGATCGAGTCGCAGATCGTTCGGGCAGAAGCGCGTGAGATGCGTGGCCGCGACAAGGAGATGCGCGAGCCGGGCCAAGCGCCAGCGCCCTCCGCCAAGCCGCCGACGATCGAGCCGAAACTGCCGATCCCACAGGTCATGCCGGAGCCGTCACCCGTCGCGACAGCGGAAGATCACGCCGCACCGCCCGCTACTGGACCTGGCATCCCGTTAGGCCCGGCAAGCCGGACACCGTCGTCTATCCAGCGCCCCTTGCGCAGCCCGCTACCACCGCCGTCGACAAGACCTTTGTCGACGCCTCATGTGCCAGGTGGAGAAGGCGAGCCTCATGGCAAGCCGCTTGTGCCGAGCAGCCCGCTTGCGCACAAGCCGCCGACAAGCCCTAAGCAGCCGCCGGGGTTCGCGCGCTGGCCGGCACGCCCGGTCTCACCGCCGGTGCCGAAAGACGCTGAAACGCCAGCCCATGAGCCTATGCCTGCACCCGTGCCCGCAGCAGCTGTACCTCCGCCCGCACCCGTGCCGCCCCCACTCCCTTCTGAACCGCTTGCTCCAGCCACTGCCCAACGGCCGGCGGACGCCGAGCCGCCGCAGCCGCCGACACAAGTTGCCGGGCCACCTGTGCCCTCGCTGGAAGGCCTCGAGTCGCTCGAAGAGGAAATGGCCAAGCTCCTCGGCCGCAGCCCGATCAAGCCCGAAAATCCGTGATTAGAGCATCAGACCCGCAGGGGGAACCGGCTGCGGGACAAATCTGATGCGACAACAAAAGACGAGAGCGGCAGCACCGATTCCATTTGAAAGTTCGCCGCTCTAGGGTGTTGAGTGATCGCTTGGAACATGCCCAAGCCGATCGTGACTTGCATGTCGGCAAGCTCGATTTCGATATCATCGGGCTTGCGTCGGAAATGCGCGCGATCGCACCTTCTCGTGGTTCATCAAATCCCGCCATTCGGCAGGCGGATCATTTGACAGAGATCGCCGGCTTTCGCTTCCGGCGCCTGCGGCATGCGGATGATCAGACATTGCGCCTCCGCCATCACGCGCAGCAATGACGAATCCTGCGCGCTGAAGGGGGTGGCGACGGGCAGGCCGCTCATGCTTGGCGCCAATATGGCGCGCAAGAAATCCTGGCGGGAATCATTGGCGCGCAAAGGGCCGCCGAGGAGGGCGGCTTCACCCATTTCCGCATCGACATTGGCTTCGCCACAGAGCTTGCGTACCATGGGGAGCAGGAAGAGGACGCTGCAGACGATCGCCGAGACGGGATTGCCGGGCAGGCCCAGGATCAGCATGTCGCCGAGACGCCCATGGATCAAAGGCCTGCCCGGCCGCATGGCGATGCGCCAGAACCCGAGTTCCATGCCTTCCTTGGTCAGCACGGATTTCACGAGGTCATGATCGCCGACCGAGGCGCCGCCCAAAGTCACGAGTACATCGGCTTTAGCCTCCCGCGCGGCCTTGATGCCCGCTTCGAGCGCCGCGAAATCATCGCCGGCTATGCCGAGATCGATCGGCTCGCCGCCGGCCAGTCGGATATAGCCGGCGACGGCGAAGGAATTGGAGGCGACGATCTGGGTGGCGCCGATCGCGCTGCCAGGCTTCACCAATTCATCGCCCGTGGCGAGCATTGCAATGCGCGGCCGCCGCGTGACCGAAATCTGCGGGTGATCCATTGCCGCAGCGAGCGCGAGTTCGACAGGCCCCAATCTGACGCCGGCGGCGAGCAGGCAATCGCCTTCTGTAAAATCGAGCCCAGCCCTGCGAATGAAATCGCCGCTCGGCACGCTCTTCTGCGGCTCGACGACGGCGCCGTCCGCTTTCGCATTTTCCTGCATCAACACGGCATCGGCGCCTTGCGGCACCGGCGCGCCGGTGAAAATGCGGACGCATTCTCCGGCTCCGACCATACCGGCAAAGCCATGACCGGCGGCGCTTTCACCGACGAGTTTCAATTGAGCGGGCAGGGTGGCGATATCGGCGGCGCGCAACGCATAGCCATCCATGGCGGAGACGGCTGTCGGCGGCTGTGTGCGCTTGGCGGCGAGATCCTCGGCCAAAGTGCGGCCGAGAGCATCTGCGAGCGCTATTGTTTCGACGGCGCGGGTTTTTGTTGCAGCGGCGAGGACTCGGGCACGTGCCTCGGTGACAGAAAGAGGTTTTTCGTTCGACATGATTTGCGGAAAGAGGCTCGGAGTCTGGAGGAAACGAAACGATAGCGCGATAGGGCGGGTCCGCTGGACACGGCACGTTTACGGAAAGGTCTGACCCATCATTTCTCGTTGCTGTCGCGTTTGAAGTGGCCGGATTTGCCGCCCTCTTTTTCGAGGAGTTCGATCCCCTCGATGCGCATCGACCGATCAGCCGCCTTCAACATGTCGTAAATGGTCAGAGCGGCGACGGCAACGGCGGTTAATGCTTCCATTTCGACACCGGTCTGGCCGGAGACTTTGGCGCTCGCGCGGATTCTGATGCCAGGGAGAGCAGGGTCGGCTTCGAGATCGACGCTGACCTTGCTCAGCATGAGCGGATGGCAGAGTGGGATGAGATCGGCCGTCTTCTTCGCCGCCATGATGCCGGCGATGCGCGCCGCGGCGAAAATATCACCTTTCTTGGCATTGCCGGACAGCGCGAGATCGAGTGTCTCCTTGCGCATCACCACCGCGCCATCCGCGACAGCCAAGCGCGCGGTGACATTCTTTTCCGACACATCGACCATATTGGCTTCGCCGGAGGCGGAAAGATGCGAGAGTTTTGTCATGGGAAAGGTGCGTTTCTGATTTGATTGGCATTAGTTTAGGGCTTTAGGCGCGTCATGGCTGGCCTTGAGCCGGCCATCCACGGGCTCATCTTTCAAGCATAGCACGGACGCCCAGGACGCTCGAATGGCCGGGTCAGGCCCGGCCCTGACGGCATCCGCAGGCTCACCCATACTCCTTGCCGGGCGCGCATGGGATCGTCGTTTCGCCGAAGAGAAGCTGCTGCGTTGCCGCCGCCACATCCTCGCTGCGCATCAGGCTTTCCCCGACGAGGAAGGTCGAAATGCCGGCGCGGCGCAGGCGCAGGCAATCCTCATGAGTCGCAATCCCACTCTCGCCGACGATGACGCGATCGCGCGGAATTTTTTCCGCGAGCCGCTCGGAGGTTTCGAGCTTGGTCTCGAATGTGTGGAGGTCGCGATTATTGATACCGACGAGGCGGGTTTCGAGCTCCAGTGCTCGGTCCAGCTCTTTTTCGTCATGCACTTCGACGAGAACATCGAGAGCAAGATCATGCGCCGTCTTGTTGAGTGCCTTGGCTTCGGCATCGCTGACGCAGGCCATGATGATGAGAATGCAATCGGCGCCATAGGCGCGGGCCTCGAAGACCTGATAGGGATCGAAGAGAAAATCCTTACGCAGCGCCGGCAGATGGGTCGAACGTCGCGCCGCTTCGAGATCATCGAGGCTGCCTTCGAAAGAAGGCGCATCGGTAAGAACGGAGAGGCAGGTCGCGCCGCCCTGCTCATAGGCGCGAGCGAGTGCCGGCGGATCGAAGTCGGCGCGGATCAGCCCCTTTGACGGCGATGCCTTCTTGATCTCCGCGATGAGAGCGAGGCGGCCGGAGGCGAGGCATTTTTCGATCGCGCGCAGAAAGCCGCGCGGCGGATCATGATCATGCGCCCGGCGCTCAAGGGTCGAGAGCGGCATGCGCAATTTGGCCTCGGCGATCTCCCTACGCTTATAGGCTTCGATCTTCTTCAGAATATCGGCCATCGCTGCCTCGCGGGATTGCAGATCATCGGGTCTCCGGGTCTATCATCATGTAGAGCTGTGGCGCGCGATCTGAGATTTACTGCGCCATAAAATTCTAAATCACGGCATTCGAGATCTTCACGAGATTGGCCAGCACGGCAGCGGCCCGACCTTCGTCAATGGCCGCAGACGCGAGTTCGGCACCTTCTCTTAGATTAGCGGCTTTTTCGGCGACGACCAGAGCCGCCGCCGCATTGAAGACCGCAATGTCGCGATAAGCGGTCTTGGCACCCGCGAGGACGGCCGTGAGCGCCGCGGCATTGTGCGCGGCATCGCCTCCTTTGAGATCGGCAAGCGACGTGCGAGGAAGGCCCGCATCCTCCGGCGTAATTTCGAAGGAACGGATCGTCCCGTCTTCCAGCGCCGTCACATAAGTGGTCCCGGTCACAGTGATTTCATCCAGGCCATCGGCGCCATGCACCAGCCAGACTCGCTCGGAGCCGAGATTCCGCAGCACCTCGGCCAGAGGTTCGAGCCAGGCGCGCGAGAAAACGCCCAAGAGCTGCCGTTTCACTCCGGCCGGATTGGCCAAAGGCCCCAGAAGATTGAAGAGCGTGCGGGTGCCGAGCTCACTGCGGACGGGTGCGATAAGGCGCATTGCGGCATGATGCGTCGGCCCTGCCATGAAGCAGAGCCCGGCCTCGTTGAGACATGCGACAGCACCTTCGGCGGAGAGCCCGAGTTTGACTCCGAGTTCGGCGAGAACATCGCTCGATCCGGATTTTGAGGAGGCGGCGCGATTGCCATGTTTCGCAACCGGAATGCCGCAGGCGGCGACGATCAACGCCGCGAGCGTCGAGACATTATAGGTGGCATGGCCGTCGCCGCCGGTTCCGACGATGTCGATCGCTTCGGGCGGTGCGGCGACCCGCAGCATTTTCGCGCGCATAGCGCCGACTGCGCCGGTGATTTCGTCGACGGTCTCGCCGCGGATTCGGAGACCGATGAGAAAGCCACCCATCTGCGCAGCGGTAACATCACCTGAAAGCAAGGCCTCGAAGGCCGTTTCGGCTTCGGCTTGGCTCAGCGTGTCGCCGGCGGCAATTTTGGCGATCAGAGGTTTGAAAGCGTCCATGACGAGTTTGTCGGCCAAGTGGGTCGAAGCTGAGCGATCATTTGTGGCGGTTGCGGCGCCTTGCCGTTTCCCGCCTGTGTTTGGCCGCATGGACCCTGATCAGCGATCCTCTTGCCGCAAATGAGGGCGCAAGTACATGGCAATAAGCATACGGCAATCTGCTACAGAGTAATTGGCTCCATAGCAATCTGCTGCATGCTGAGATTAGCGGGGCTGGCTTGTGGCCAAAGCCGGCGTCGCCGGATGCGGCACTTGGCAAGATTCTTGATCCGCTTTCGGACAGGGCTCGGGCGTTCGTTTGGTGGATCGCGGCAGAGGTCGGCTCGGCGGAGGTCATGTTGGCCAGGCTCAAACGGCAATTCGATTGCTTCGACAGGCTTCCGCCGAAATTGCGGGATGCGCTCGCCAATGCCGCTTTCGACTGGGACGCGACCCTGATCGCGGAAGTGCTCGATCTCGGCACCGCGGCAGATATGCTCGCTGCGCGGATCG
Organism: Beijerinckiaceae bacterium; assembly: GCA_027346205.1. Taxonomy (GTDB): domain Bacteria; phylum Pseudomonadota; class Alphaproteobacteria; order Rhizobiales; family Beijerinckiaceae; genus Methylovirgula. Next base: position 4,429 of record DAIESR010000147.1, on the reverse strand, counting down.
TCGAGGATGATCGTCGCCGCGTGCCGGTCGACAATTATGTCATGTATGGCCCCCATCATCCCGGCGCCCCCGCGCATGTGCCCGCCAAAACGTTGCAATATTTTCGCTATCCGACGAAGCCCAGCTATTGGTGGGGGAGGTCTTGAGCGGCTACAAGGTGTTTTTTATGCGGCACTGAACTTGCTTGAAAATATTTGGGACCATTGGCAGAATGCTCGGCGGGTGCCGCGCCCCGTCGCGGCTTTCATAAAAGACGAAGCATTCTGGCTGTAAGAAACGGGAAATAGAAAATGTTCGAAGGATGGCTCATACAGGTTACGTCAGGAGATCCGCGCGACGGCCAGCAGGACGTGGATCTCTATGCTTCCTGGGAACCGAAGGAAGATGCGGCGGTTCTTCTTGTTATGAAGACGTTTAATCTGACCGAAGATCACATTTGTTCCATGGTGATCGATCTTCCCAAAGAAACGTTTGAGAAGCTTGGCCTTCAGCCCGGTCAGGCTGGCCTCTACAAGGACGTCGAATAAGATAGGCGGTGGCGGAGATCATGTCTCGGCCGATTTCGGTCGCTGGGCGGCATCGGCAATTCCCGTGCTTCAGACCAATTTCTTTCCGATCAGATGTCTTCATCTGATCGGAAATGCTCTGGTCGTGAGTCCGGGCTTTAATGCCTTTTGTGCTCATGGAGCCTGGTGCGGTCCATGTGTGCTGGCTCGAGGTTCTATTCCGCCTTCTTTCAATCTCTATGGGCGCGACCAACCGCTCTCCAGCGGGTGTTCTGTTGACCAAGGCGGGCGCCGCAAGCCGATATTGCCGGGTCCCTTCAGTGTCCGTGCCATCGAATTCCGGTATGTTCGGACGTAAAACCGGCCCCCACTTTTGCTGAAAATGCTCCGGCTATCGTTTGACTGCTGCGCGTCAAGGCTGCTGCTCAGAGTGTTGGCCGAGCGAGAAAATCATTCGCGTTCGATGCCGTTGAGCATGTCGGGTTTTGATTGAACCGGCATGAAGCTTTATCTATTTGAAATCAATATGATTTGCTCCCATCCGGACTCGTGATTGGGATATCGGATATATCCAGTGTCTTTATGGATGTGATCGATTCAGATAAGGGGAGCTGGCAACGCAAGACCGTTTTGGTCGCCCACTTTAATATATGTGCGCCAGGAAGCCGGTTTCCGGTTTTCCTTCGCCCGCTTTCGAAACGCCAAACTGGCTTACGCTGATTGGTATCGGCGACTGAGCTTGAGGAGACCATGATGATTTCCGTGACTTTTCCGGATGGCGCCGCGCGCCCTTTTCCACTGGGTACGACCGGTGCCGAAATCGCCCGCAGCATTTCCCCGTCTCTTGCCAAAAAAACCGTCGCCATGGCGCTCGACGGTAAATTGGCCGATCTTGCCGATCCGCTGACGGGCGATGCCAAGATCGAATTCATCAATCGCGAGGACCCGCAGGCGTTGGAACTCATCCGGCATGATGCCGCCCATGTGCTCGCCGAGGCCGTGCAGACACTCTATCCCGGCACGCAGGTCACCATTGGCCCGGTGATCGAGAATGGCTTCTATTATGATTTCTATCGGGCCGAACCTTTCACGCCGGAGGATTTCGCCGCCATCGAGAAGAAGATGGGCGAGATCATCGCGCGCGACAGACCTTTCACCAAGGAAGTCTGGACGCGCGACCAGGCCAAAGCCTGGTTCGAAATCCATGGTGAAGCTTTCAAGGTCGAACTCGTCGACGCGATCCCGGCCGACCAGGACTTGAAGATCTATAAGCAGGGCGAGTGGCTCGACCTGTGCCGCGGCCCGCACATGACCTCGACGGGCAAGATCGGCAATGCCTTCAAGCTGATGAAGGTCGCCGGCGCCTATTGGCGCGGCGATTCGACGAGACCTATGCTTCAGCGCATCTATGCGACGGCCTTCGCCACCCAGGCGGAACTCGATGCCTATCTGAAGCAGCTCGCCGAGGCCGAGCGCCGCGATCATCGCCGGCTCGGGCGCGAGATGGACCTGTTCCATTTTCAGGAGGAGGGGCCGGGCACGGTTTTTTGGCATCCGAAGGGCTGGACGCTCTTCCAGTCGCTCATCTCCTATATGCGGCGGCGCCAGCAGGCCGAATCCTATGTCGAGGTGAACACGCCGCAGGTGCTCGACCGCGCCTTATGGGAGAGTTCGGGCCATTGGCAGACCTATCGCGAGAATATGTTTCTCACCAAAACCGAGGATGAGCGTGTCTTCGCACTGAAGCCGATGAATTGTCCCGGCCATGTCCAGATCTTTAAGAATGGTCTCAAATCCTACAGGGATCTGCCTCTGCGGATTGCAGAATTCGGGATCGTGCACCGTTACGAGCCGTCCGGCGCGATCCATGGGATCATGCGCGTGCGCGCCTTCACCCAGGATGATGCGCATATTTTCTGTACCGAAGATCAGATCATGGATGAGGCGTTGAAGATCAATGATCTCATTCTCTCGATCTATGAGGATTTCGGCTTCGACGACATTGTCATCAAACTGTCGACACGGCCGGAGAAGCGGGTTGGTTCGGACGAGGCCTGGGACAAGGCGGAGGCGGCGCTTTTCCGTGTTCTCGATGTGTTGAAAGAAAGCGGCCTCAAGACCGGGATCAACCCCGGCGAGGGCGCCTTCTATGGGCCGAAGCTCGAATATACTTTGCGCGACGCCATCGGCCGCGAATGGCAATGCGGTACGACTCAGGTCGATTTCAATTTGCCTGGCCGTTTCGGCGCCTTCTATATCGGGCCGGACAGCGAGAAGGTGACGCCGGTAATGATCCACCGCGCCATGTTCGGTTCGCTCGAGCGCTTCACCGGCATTCTCATCGAGCATTTCGCCGGCCATCTGCCCTTGTGGTTGTCGCCGCTGCAAATCGTTGTCGCCACGATCACCCAGGATGCCGATGATTACGCTTATGAGGTTCTGACTGCGGCGCGCAAAGCGGGGCTTAAAGTTGAGCCGGATCTCAGGAACGAGAAGATCACCTATAAGGTGCGCGAGCATTCGCTCGCCAAAGTGCCGGTGCTGATGATCGTCGGCAAGAAAGAGGCGGCGGAACGGACCGTCTCGCTGCGCCGTCTCGGTTCGCAGGAGCAGACCTCGATGTCTCTCGACGCCGCTCTGAAGGCGCTGACCGAGGAGGCGACAGCACCGGATCTCAAGCGGGCGGCCGGGTGATCCGGTCGTCGATGGTGCTGGCCGGAAGAGATTGAGCTTTCGGCCGGACCAAGATCCGGGCAATATCGGGGTGCGCGGCATCCGCGCCAGCGGGCGCGGGATAGCAGTGCAGGCTCCGCCATATCTGTGCTATTCTTTCTCACAATTTCGGGCAAGATACGTCGCTTACGGTACATCAAGCATATTTTGGAAAATAAGAGCGTTTTGTCAGCCAGTGTTGCCAAGGCGCGCGATCAGGCCGACGGATGGGCTGTCCCAGCTCTGGACGCCGCATGATTCGCTTGTTAACGAGAAATTACCGGGCATCGGATAAATCGACCTAATGAACCGAGGTCGCTCCGCTTCATTTCCTTTGACGCTTCGCCGAGTCTTTTCCGCGAAGGGCCGCTTTGCCGGCCTTGCTTTGGCGCTTTTGCTTGCTGGCTGTGCAGGCGGCGAGCGAGACTTTTATCCGACCGCTGCCGACTTCAAGATTCACGGCATTGACGTGTCGAAATATCAAGGCGACATCGATTGGAACGCGGTACGCAATGCGGGCGTCAAATTCGTCTGGATCAAGGCTACGGAAGGCGGAGATTATCTCGACGAGAAATTCGCCCAAAACTGGACAATGGCGAAAGCCGTCGGCATTCCGCATGGCGCCTATCATTTCATGTATTGGTGCCGACCGGCCCAGGAGCAGGCGCAATGGTTCATTGAACATGTGCCAAAGGACCCTGATGCCTTGCCGCCGGTCCTCGACGTCGAATGGAACCCGACTTCGAAGACGTGCCCGAAGCGCGTGCCATCCGATGTCGCTCGGGCCGAAATGAAGATCATCCTGGATGCCATGGAACGGGCCTATGGCAAGAAACCGGTCATCTATACTTCAGTCGATTTCTACCACGATGTGCTGAAAGGCGAGATGGCCGGCTACCCGATGTGGGTGCGCAGCGTGAAATATTATCCGGCTGTGAAATATGGCCCGCGACGCTGGCATTTCTGGCAGCATACGGCGCGTGCGCGCGTGCCGGGCATCAGCGGCAATGTGGATGAAAACGCCTTCTACGGCTCGCCGCACGAGTGGAAGGCCTTTCTGGCCTTGGCAAGCGGCTGACCATTCTCAGTGTCGGCTCAGGCCGCGACGGGACTGAAAGACCCATGCCGGGAATCGTCCGTATCGGCACGTCGGGCTGGCACTACGACCATTGGATCGGCCCGTTCTATCCGCCGGACATGACGGCGGACAA
>DAIESR010000135.1 GCA_027346205.1 Beijerinckiaceae bacterium | reverse complement strand
CTCGGCGGGCTCCATGAAATCGCGGAAAATTACGATGTGATCCTCTGCGACGTGTGGGGCGTGATCCACAATGGCATCGCCCATTTTCCCAAGGCGGCCGAGGCCTTGACGCGGTTTCGCGCCAAAGGTGGCATCGTGGTGCTCATCACAAATGCGCCGCGGCCGCATGGAAAAGTCATCGAACTCATGGATGCGCTCGGCGTGCCGCGCACGGCTTTCGACTGGCTCGTATCCTCTGGCGATGTGACCGTGTCGCTCATTCTCGAACGCGGTGATCGCCCGCTCGCCCATATCGGGCCGGCGCAGGACCGCTCGCTCTTCGATGCGGCCACAGATCTATCCGGCAAGCCGGTGCAATTCGCCGGGCTCGAAGCTGCGGATTTCGTCGTCTGCACCGGACTTTTCGATCCCGACACGGAGACGCCCGCCGATTATGCGGCTCGGCTTGAGCTGATGCGCCGCCGTGATCTCGACTTCATCTGCGCCAATCCGGATATTGTCGTCGAAGTCGGCACGACTCTCGTCTATTGCGCCGGCGCTTTGGCCGAAGCCTATGCGGCCATCGGCGGTCGTGTCATCCAGGCCGGCAAGCCCTATCCGCCGATCTATGCTCGGGCGCTCGCCGAGGCGGCGGCCATAGCCGGCAAGCCTCTCGACCTTTCCCGCGTGCTCGCCATCGGCGATGCCATGCACACCGATATCAAAGGTGCGTACTCGCAATCTCTCGACGCGCTGTTCGTGACCTCCGGCATTCATAGATCAGAATTGCATGGGGCTGAATTGCATACCGGCGCGCAGGCCGCGGCGCTCGATGCCGCCGCCTTTCGTCAGTTCTTCGACGACAATAGCATTGCGCCGCGCGCGGCAATCACCGAACTCACTTGGTGATCGCCAGTCGGCTGATCGTCTCGGCCATACCGATGCACCAGCACTTTTCAAGCAGCGACGGGCGCAAATACGGCGTCGATCTTGGCCTTCAGAGTGCTGGCGTTGAAAGGTTTTACGATGTAATGGCTGACGCCCGCGTTGCGGGCCGCAATGACATTGTCGGTCTTCGATTCAGCCGTCACCATGATGAAGGGAATATTAGCGCATTCCTTGTCTTCCCGGACTTTCTGAAGGAGCTGGTAGCCGGTCATCGGCTCCATGTTCCAATCGGAAATGATAAGGCCGTAGCGCTTTTCCTTGATCTTGGCCAAGGCCGCCTCCCCATTGTAGGCGTCATCGACGTTTTCGAAGCCGATTTGTTGCAGGAGGTGGCGGATAATTCGCACCATCGTGTGATAATCATCGACAACGAGGATGGGCAAATTCGAATCGACTAACATTTAAGTCTCCAGCCGTGCCTTCGAGGGCAGGTAAGCGAACCGCCGCGAGACCGCGCCAGCGTCTTCATCTGCCGCAAGGTCATTTCATCGGCCGTTGGATTAAACCGACCTTCACTTGCCATTCGGTTAAAATCACAAGCGACAGAAGATTGACGACGGGTTACGCATACCGGGCCGTATCCGAAGTACTGGTTTACCAGACACTCGGATTTCGCCTGACATCGCGGCAAAATGGCTCGATCCCTTTGCCAAGCATCGTCTTAATAGACTTGAAAAGTCTGATATATTCTCACGATCACATGAAGCGCCGGTCGGATGGGCACGAAAGGCGAGGAACCCTGCTTGACGCGGCACCGCGAGCACGGCCGTTTCCCGGCCGGTCCGGGCGGCTCGGCCCTGAGAGCGTTTTCCAACCGGATAGAATCATCCGGTCGAGAAGAAAACGTTCAAAATCAAAAACTTATAGCATGTCCTCGGCGGGACGTCGGACAAATCCGATGTCCAAAAGGCTAGAAAAGTCTATCAACTTTTCCGGAACATGCTCTTGTTTCCCATTTTCGAATGTCTCCGCCCAGGTCGTATCCTTGCCATCAAATCCATTCGTCGTCGCCATCGATCCTGAACGCCCACCCACGGACCTCGTCAAAGCCGTGGTCGCAATCGGCAATTTCGATGGCGTGCACCGTGGCCATGTCGCTGTCATCAAACGGGCGGAGGCGTTGGCCGCGGATCTCGGCAGGCCTTGCGCCGTTCTCACCTTCGAGCCGCATCCCAGCGATTTTTTCCTCGGCGCCAATACGATCTTCCGCCTGACACCATGCGACACCAAGGCCGTCGCCTTGGAACGGCTCGGCATTGGCGGCATGATCGTTCTGCGCTTCGATGCCGCGCTCGCGGCTCTGACGGCAGAGGAATTCGTGCGCGACGTGCTGGTTGGGCGCCTCGATGTCGCAGCCGTCGTCGCCGGCTATGATTTTCATTTCGGCAAGAAGCGCTCCGGCACGCCGGCCTTTTTGGTCGAGGCAGGCAGGCACTACGGCTTCAAGGTCGAAATCGTCGAGCGCATAGCCGCCGACGCCAGCGGATCGATCGAGGCCGCCTCCTCGACGGCGACGCGCGTGGCGCTCGAAGCCGGCGATGTCGCCCGCGCCGAACATCTGCTCGGCCACCCTTATTTCGTGATCGGCAAAGTCATTCATGGCGAAAAGCGCGGCGCGGACCTCGGCTTTCCTACCGCCAATCTCCGCCTCGATCCAAGCAACCGCCTGCGCCATGGCGTCTATGCGGTCGAAGTGCATATCGGCGAGGCAACCTTCGGCGGCGTCGCCAATTTCGGCCGGCGGCCGACCTTCGACAATGGCGCGC
>DAIESR010000132.1 GCA_027346205.1 Beijerinckiaceae bacterium | reverse complement strand
GGACCAAGGATCGGCGCCACGATGATCGCAACAGCTGTCACCCCGAAGGCGGCGCCACGTTTCTCCGGTGGAAAATAATCGAGAATGATCGATTGCTGGTTCGGCTGCAGCCCGCCGCCGAAAAAGCCTTGCAACAGGCGGAAAACGATGAGCTCGCCGAGGCTGCTCGACGTTCCACAAAGGAAGGAGCAGACGGTGAACATGGCGATGCAGATCAGGAAATAGCGCTTGCGGCCGAGCACGCTGCCAAGCCAGCCGGAAATCGTCAGCACGATGCCATTGGCGACGAGATAGGAGGTCAACGCCCATGTCGCTTCGTCGCTGCTCGACGAGAGGCTGCCGGCGATATGCGGCAAGGCGACATTGACGATCGTCGTGTCGAGGATTTCTATAAAGGCCGCGATCGTGACCACTATGGCCACGAGCCATGGATTAGTGCGCGGCCGCCATTCGACTTGAGCCGGCTTCGCGCGTGGCACCTCGCTCGTTGGCCCCGGCTCCGCATGGCCAGCGGTCTCCGGCGGAACCGCGTCGGTCAAATCCCGCTGTGTCCGCTCGTCCGTGAGCTCGCGCACCTTGCTCACTTGACTTTCACTCGCGGCACGACCGAAAGCCCGAGCGGCAACACGTCATGAGCACCAAGGCCTTTATCGATGTCGATCTTCACAGGCACACGCTGCACGATCTTGACGAAGTTCCCAGTCGCGTTTTCGGACGGGAAAGCAGTGAATTTCGATCCCGTTCCGCGCTGAATGGAATCGACATGTCCTTCGAGATGGAGGCTCGGATAGGCATCGACGGCAATCGTCACGCTCTCACCCGGCCGCATGTCGGTGAGCTGGGTCTCTTTGAAATTCGCTATGACCCAGATCTGCGGCGAGACAAGAGCCATGATCTGCTGGCCCGGCGTCACGTAATTGCCGACCTCGACATTGCGCTTGGTTACCCACCCGTCTTGCGGCGCCCGTATGACGGTGAAAGACAGATTGAGATGGGCTTGATCGACTTTCGCTTGCGCCTGCCCGACCTGGCCGGTGAGTTCCTTCACCTGCGCATCGACTTGGCCGATCCTTTGTTTCACCGGCTCGGCCTGCTGCACCTGCGCCTGCGCCTGCTGCACCTGCGCTTGCGCCTGCCGCCAATTGGCGGTGGCTGCATCGATGTCCTGCTGCGTGGTTGCCTGGCGTGGCAAGGTCAATTGCCGCTTGTAGTTGGCTTCCGCATTGACGAGCATGGCATTGGCGCTGGCGAGCTGCGCCTGAGCGAGCGCGAGCGCCGCCGGGAAATTCTTGTGGGCGACTTCAGCCGCATATCGATAGCCGGCCAATTGGCCCTTCGCCGTCGCGAGCGCCGCTTCAGCTGCCTCGCGATCGATCATATATTGGCGACCGTCGATATGAACGAGTGGATCGCCCATATGCACAAACTGATTGTCTGTGACGTCGAGCGAGACGATGGCGCCCGAAATACGCGGCGATATGATGATCGCCCGCCCGTCGACATAGGCGTCTTCGGTGCTCTCATAACCAAGATTGGCGAGCCAGTAGGAATAGCCTGAATAGGCAAGACCGGCCAAAAGCAACAAAGCAGCGATCAGCACAAAAGGGCCCCGCCGCCGCTTGTCGTTTTTGGCCGTCGGCTCCGCGCCTTGCTTTTGCGTCGCCTCGTTCAATTTCCGCAACTCCCTGCCGGAGATGCCGCCGGCCGCATCGCTGACGTCAAATCCAGACGGTCTGGTCCTAAAGGCGAACACAGCACGCAGGGTCGCGAGAGACTTGCAAGCCCCGCCCCTGCCGCGCATAAATTAAATAAAGAGACTTAACCGAACCGAAAGGTTCGTATATTGTCAACCTTGGGTAATGTCAATCGACCTCACTCGGATCGAAATGGAAAAATGCAGACGTATCCCGCGTGGCGAGAAGCGGCGCGAGGAGATAGCCGCCGTCGCTGAACGCGTCTTTCTCGAACTCGGTTTCACCGAAACGACGATGCAGATCGTCGCCTCGCGGGCTGGCGCCTCGAAGGAGACACTTTATCGTCACTTCGGCAGCAAAGAGGGCTTGTTTTCAGAAGTGGTACGGGCGCGCGCGGAACGCGTCTATGGCGGAACCGAGGGCGAGTTCCGGTTGCAAGGCGCGCCGCGCGAAGTCCTCAAGCAACTCGGATTCAATCTCCTGCGTCTGCTCTTGAATGATGATCCGCTCTGCCTGTTCAGGATCGTCGTCGCGGAAGCGCCACGGACACCGGAACTCGGCCGGATCTTCTTCGAACAAGGGCCGGCGCAGATCCTCCGGGAATTGACGCTCTATCTCGAAGGCGCAACGCGCCAAGGGCTTCTAAACTGCCCCGATTCCGTCCTTGCCGCCAAGCTCTTTCTCGGCGCGGTGGTCGCCAATCGCCATATTATGATGCTGGTCGCACCCGACTGGGAGCAGATAACAGAAGAAAAGATCCTCCAGCATGTCGAGGAGGCGGTCGCGCTCTTTCTCGCAAGATATGCGCCCACGAGGCCCGATTGAGACGCTACCGACGATTATGGAATGCGGCGCTGGCCTTCGTGTCATGGGGCTCGCGGATCAAAGAGGCTGCAACGACATCGAAGGTACCGAGCAGTGACTTGAGCGGCCATCCCCAGAGGCGCCCCCTATGTGATCAAAGCGCAACATCTCTGAAGAATCTCTCTAAAGTTGTCCTGCCGCCTGGACTTTCAACTCAAGAGTTCTCAGACTGGAGATAAACTATATTGGGGGGCTAAATGAATAAGCACGCTTTTCTATACGGCGCTGCCGCCGTCGCGCTAGCCGCCGCCTTATCGCAGCCCGCAATCGCAGCGGACCTCCCGAATAGGAAGGCGCCAATATATCAGGCGCCTCCAATGTGGACTTGGACGGGCGCATACGCCGGCGTGCATATTGGCACCATGGGCGGCATAACGAATTTTGCCGACCCCTACGGTCCTTCGATTTTCGGCGACAATGTAAGGACGCCCGGTTTCCTCGGCGGTGGCCAGATCGGCTACAATTGGCAGATGCCGGCTTCGCCCTTCGTGCTCGGCGTCGAGGGCGACATTAGCGGGTTGGACTCTGGCGGCACCAACACCTGCTTTGCGTTTTCCGGTCTCTTCACATCATCCAATTGTCGCGCTCGGCCGGATTTCGCGGCCACTTTGACTGGGCGCCTAGGATACGCGACGGGTGCAGCCGGTCACACCTTGCTCTACGTGAAGGGCGGCGCTGCTGTCTTGCACAGCACGCTCGACGCGACGACCAACTATGGATTTGGTGTTTTCCCGATCACCACGACAAGCGCGAGCCCCACGAAATTGGGGTGGACTGTTGGCGCTGGCGTGGAACAGGCGGTATCTCCGGCCTGGTCGGTAAAACTCGAATATGACTATCTCAGCTTCGCCAATACAACGCTCGCGACGCCGCCGAGCTTTGTGACGACGCCTGCCGGTTTCTTCTTCCCTGTGCCGGGTTCCACCACGAACGTGAGGCAAAGCGTCCACGAAATCAAACTCGGCTTGAACTATAAGTTCGGCGTCGATCCATGGGCGCCATGGCAGTCCGCGAGCAGCTCAATGCCCATCAAGGGGCCGCTGCCGATCATAGCCTCAGGCTGGTCTTTTGAGCCTGGAATTCGATATTGGTACAGCTCTGGCCGCTTCCAGAAGGATCTTCCTTCAGGAGCGGCTTCGTCGACCAGTCTTATTTCCCGTCTGACCTATGCCGATCTTACCGCGCATTCGGGTGAACTTTTCGGCCGCTTGGACACGCCCTGGAACATTTTCCTCCAAGGCTATGGCGGGCTCGGCGGGATCACCGGCGGCCATATGAATGATGAAGATTGGGGCATCTTTACTGCGGCACCGGCCACAGCCTATTCGAACACGCTTTCCAGCCTCAACAATAGCGGTATGCGCTACGCTACGATCGATCTCGGCTATGATTTCCTGAGAGGGCCGGGCTACAAGATCGGGGCGTTTGTCGGCTACAACTACGTCTATGAGCAATATGCGGCGACGACTTGCACCCAAATTGCCTCGCCGAGTTCCGGCATTTGTGCGCCGCCGATCAATGGCACACCGGTCATCACGGAAACGGACAAGTGGAACTCGCTGCGTGTCGGTGCTGCCGCGGAGATGTGGCTGACACCCCAATTGAAACTCAGCGGCGATGCCGCCTATCTTCCCTATGTCGGCTTCACCGGCGTCGATAACCATTGGCTCCGCGCCTTGGTCATCAACGAGTCCGGCAGGGGAAGAGGCGTTCAGATGCAAGCCATATTATCTTACTATATCACGCCGCAATTCAGCGTCGGCGCTGGCGGCCGCTACTGGGCAATGTGGACATCGACGGGCTCAGACGCCTTCAACGGCGTTCCGATCGCACGCACAGACACCTATAGATACGAGCGCTACGGATTGCTTCTGCAGGCCGCGTATAAATTCTAAAGGCTGAAAGAGCGATGCAGAATAAAGTCCCCGAGTTTCTGGCTCGGGGACTTTTGCTTTTGGTCAATAGAGCGTTTTCCGACCGGATGGAATCATCCGGTCGGAAAACGCTCAAAATCAAAGAGCTGGAGCATGTTCTCGTGAATGAGACATCGGATATAGCCGATGTCTAAAATAATGGAAAAGTCTACCAACTTTTCCGGAACATGCTCTAGCGTCATCGGCCAATGCAACCCAATGAGCGATAATATTGAATTCGCGCTTGGGGGAGAGCACTGATTGAATGGGTTGCGTTCTTGAATGTCGCGCAGACATTCAAGCCATTGGGATAAACCCATTGTCCCGCACGGCACGTCAGACGCGGCCCGGCCAATGCCGCGCATGCTTGGCCGGGACACGGGTCCCCATAGATCGCTGCTCCCTCGGAAAACAGTTTGCCGCGGTAAGTGCATGAAGCAGCCGCAGACATCGCTATTTTAATCGCCGAATTTGTCTGCACACCGCTGGCATTCATTGCGGCTAATGGTACATCAGCCGTCGACGTCATTCGCCCCGATTGCGATCTGCCGCGACTTGCCGAAGCGCTATTGGATGAAGTAGGCGTCCGGAGTGTGACGGTGAGCGTCGCCCAATTGATCTGAATGGAGCGCGCGTCATTGGAAATGAAGAAGGCCGGTTGATCGGTGCCCGGTTGCACATAGGCCTGGGTGACGGCCACGGAAGTCAGCATCGCTCTCTCCCGAATGCCTCGATCTGCTGCAGCACCGCCCGCTCCTCCTACCCCCTAATTCTACCGATACAGATCATCTCTTGTCGGCACAAAGGCACGCACGGACTCATCCTTGAAACATACGGTCGCATGCGTGACCCAAGAGCATGTTCCGGAAAA
>DAIESR010000131.1 GCA_027346205.1 Beijerinckiaceae bacterium | reverse complement strand
CGCCTTCGAGTTCTAAAGTCACACCGCGCGCGAGCCAGGCGCCGAAGCTTTGCCCGGCGGTGCCGCGCGCATGCACATGGATCGTGTCATCCGGCAGGCCGGCGTGACCATAGCGGCGCGCGATGACCCCCGATAGCATGGCGCCGGTCGTGCGGTCGGTATTGTTGATTTTCGTCTCGATGCGGAGCTTCGTCCCACGCTCGATCGCCGGTTCGGCCTGCGCGATGAGCTGACGGTCGAGCACGCTGGCGACACGATGATCCTGCCGCGTCGAATGGAAGACCGTCTGGCCATCGCTCGCCGTCGGCTTGTGAAAGAGCTTGGAGAAATCCAACCCTTGTGCCTTCCAGTGATCGACGAGCTTCTGCCTGTCGAGCATCTGCATCTGGCCGATCATTTCATTGAAGGTGCGATAGCCCAGCGCGGCCATCAGTTCCCGCACTTCCTCGGCGACGAAGAAGAAGAAATTGATGACATGCTCCGGTTGCCCGACAAAGCGCTTGCGCAGCACCGGATCCTGAGTCGCAATGCCGACCGGGCAGGTGTTGAGATGGCATTTGCGCATCATGACGCAGCCGGCGGCGATCAAGGGCGCGGTCGCAAAGCCGAATTCATCGGCGCCGAGCAGAGCACCGATGATCACGTCGCGGCCGGTCCGTAAGCCGCCATCGACCTGCACGGCAATACGCGAGCGCAGCCGGTTCAACACCAATGTCTGATGCGTTTCGGCAAGCCCGATTTCCCAAGGGCTGCCGGCATGCTTGATCGAGGTGAGCGGCGAAGCGCCGGTGCCGCCTTCATAGCCGGAAATGGTGACATGATCGGCCCGCGCCTTGGAGACGCCGGCCGCGACCGTGCCGACGCCGACTTCCGAGACGAGCTTCACCGATACATCGGCATCCGGATTGACATTCTTCAGATCGAAGATGAGCTGCGCCAGATCCTCGATCGAATAGATGTCATGATGCGGCGGCGGCGAAATCAAGCCGACGCCCTGCGTCGAATGGCGCGTCTTGGCGATGACCGCATCGACCTTATGGCCGGGCAATTGACCACCTTCGCCGGGCTTTGCGCCTTGCGCCATCTTGATCTGCATCATGTCGGAATTGACGAGATATTCCGCCGTCACACCGAAGCGGCCAGAGGCCACCTGCTTGATCGCCGAGCGCATCGAATCGCCATTCGGCAAGGGTTTGAAGCGGTCCGATTGCTCGCCGCCTTCGCCGGTGTTGGATTTGCCGCCGATGCGGTTCATCGCGATCGCCAACGTGGTATGCGCCTCGCGCGAGATGGAGCCGAAGGACATCGCCCCCGTCGCGAAGCGGCGGACGATCAAAGCGGCTGGCTCGACCTCGTCGAGAGGCACCGGCTGGCGGCTATCCTCCTCCGCGCCTTTGATGCGGAAGAGACCGCGGATCGTCAAAAGCTGCTCGTTCTGATCGTTGAGCAGATCCGCATAGGCGCGATATTGCTCGCGCGAATTGGCGCGCACGGCGTGCTGCAGCAAGGAGATGGTTTCCGGCGTCCAGGAATGCGCCTCGCCGCGCATGCGGAAGGCATAATCGCCGCCGATATCGAGCGCATTGCGATAGATGGGTGCGTCGCCGAAGGCATCCTTGTGCCGGCGCATCGTCTCTTCGGCGACCTCGATGAGGCCGATACCGCCGATCTGCGAAGCCGTGCCGGTGAAATAGTGCGCGACGAAATCCTCGGCGAGGCCGACGGCATCGAAGATCTGCGCGCCACAATAGGATTGGTAGGTCGATATGCCCAACTTGGACATGACCTTCAGCAGCCCTTTGTCCACCGCCTTCACGAAGCGCTTACATACCTCGGCGTGCGTCACATCGGCAGGCAACAGCTCGCGCATACCGGCGAGCGTCTCGAACGCGAGATAGGGGTGCATGGCCTCGGCGCCGTAACCGGCGAGCATGGCGAAGTGATGCACTTCGCGTGCGGAGCCCGTCTCGATCACCAGACCGACCTTCGTGCGCAACCCGGTGCGGATCAAATGATGATGCACCGCGCTGGTCGCGAGCAGCGCGGGGATCG
>DAIESR010000124.1 GCA_027346205.1 Beijerinckiaceae bacterium | reverse complement strand
CCGTGCTTTTTGTGATTTGCGGCCTTTTGGATACGCATCACCGAACCGCCGCAGCAAAATTCGGCGTCAGTTTGTCGATGATACTGACGATTGGCCGCAGCAAAGTGTCAGAGCAATCACCGCGCTGAAAAGGCTCGCGGCTATCCATCGCGGCACGTGACCACACTCGCCCATCTGCAAGCCCCGCCTGTTTCTCCCACTTATCTCCATCGCATTCGCTGATGGAGCACAAGCCACGTATGGCGATTGTTAACCGGTGCAGCAGTTGCGACACAGTCAAGCTGTTCACACATTGGCACATCTCAAGAGTGATGTACATTCCAGCGAAAGCTATGTTTTCAATGGGTTGGCTCCTGCAAAAGCCTGATGCGCAGGTCTACTCCCAGCTTTGCGCATGACGCGGCGGACGACAAGCTCCAAAAGCGAAAATGGGCTATGATATTGTGTTCAGCCGCCGCGTCGGCAAAAGCTTCAAGCTGCAACCTTCAGGATTGCGTATGCGTGTCCTCGGGATCGAATCGACTTGCGATGAAACGGCGGCCGCGATCGTGCGGCTGCGCCCCGAGGGCGGCGGCGAAATCCTTGCCAATGAGGTGATGAGCCAGATCGCCGAACATGCGGCCTTCGGCGGCGTGGTGCCGGAGATCGCGGCGCGCGCCCATATCGATGTGCTCGACCGGCTGATCACCCGCGCGCTCGCCCATGCCAAAGTCGAGCTTGCCGATCTCGACGGCATTGCCGGCGCGGCAGGCCCCGGCCTCATCGGCGGCGTCATTGTCGGCCTTACCACCGCCAAGGCTTTGGCGCTCGCAACGCGCAAGCCCTTCATCGCGATCAATCATCTCGAAGGCCATGCCTTGACGGCGCGGCTCACCGACAATCTCGATTTCCCCTATCTCCTGCTTCTCGTCTCGGGCGGCCATACGCAGCTCGTCGCCGTCAAGGGTGTCGGCGACTATCAGCGCCTCGGCTCCACCGTGGATGACGCGGTCGGCGAAGCTTTCGACAAAGTCGCGAAAATGCTCGGCCTCGGCTATCCTGGTGGCCCGGCTGTCGAGCGCGAGGCGTTGAAAGGCGATGCGCGGCGCTATGAATTTCCACGGCCCATGCTCGGCCGCGCCAAGCCGGATTTTTCCTTCTCGGGCCTCAAGACGGCGGTTCGGCTCGAGGCTGCGCGGATCGCGCCTCTGACCAATGCCGACGTCGCCGATCTCTGCGCCTCCTTCCAGGCCGCTGTGGTCGATACGCTTGTCGATCGGCTGCGCGCCGGCCTGCGCCTGTTCGTCGGAGAAATCGGGCCTTGCCATTCCATGGTGATCGCTGGCGGCGTGGCCGCCAATGGCGCGATCCGCCGCGCGCTGACACGCTTTTGCGGCGAAGCGGGCCTGAGCCTCGTCGTGCCGCCACCCGAGCTTTGCACCGACAATGGCGCGATGATCGCGTGGGCCGGGATCGAGCGACTGAGGCTCGGGCTCACCGACGATCTGACCTTCCCGGCGCGGCCGCGCTGGCCGCTCGACGCGAATGGCGAAGCCGTGCATCACGGCAAGGCCTGAGGCATCGCAGAGAAAGGGCAGCGAAGAAATGGCCATGGAGCATGCGCGCCAAATCGCGGTCGTCGGCGCCGGCGCCTGGGGCACCGCGCTCGCCAATCTCGCCGCGCGGGCCGGCGCCAATGTCACGCTATGGGCACGCGATCCCGCCCATGCGGCGGAAATGGCGGCGACCGGCGTCAATGCCCGCCGGCTGCCCGGCGTGCCACTCGCCCCGCCGATCTTCCCCACCGCCGATCTCGGTGCCGTTGCGATGGCCGAAATTCTCCTCCTCGCCGTGCCGACGCAGGCCTTGCGGAGCGCCGCCCAGGTGCTCGTGCCTTTTGCGCCGCGTGGCGCACCCGTCGTCATCTGCGCCAAGGGGATCGAACGCGGCAGCGGGCTTTTCCCGAGCCAGATCATCGGCGAAATCTTGCCCGACAATCCGCCGGCCATTCTTTCAGGGCCGAGCTTTGCCGCCGATGTCGCCAAGGGCTTGCCGACAGCGGTGACGCTTGCCGCCGAAGATAGCGCACAGGCGGCAGACCTCGCGCAAGCGCTCGCGGCGCCCTGGTTCCGGCTCTATCATTCAACCGATATACGCGGGGTCGAGATCGGCGGTGCGGCCAAGAATGTGCTCGCCATCGCAAGCGGCATTGCCGCCGGCCGCAGGCTGGGTGCCAGCGCCGGCGCAGCCCTGATCGCGCGCGGCTTTGCCGAACTCACGAGATTCGGCCAGGCCTTCGGCGCCGATCCGGCAACGCTCATGGGCCTCTCGGGCCTCGGCGATCTCGTCTTGACCTGCAGTTCGGAACAATCCCGCAACTTCTCCTTCGGCTTCGCCCTTGGGCGCGGGGCAAGTGTCGCTGCGGCGAGCGCGGGCGGGAAGCTCGCCGAAGGGGTGTTCACTTGCGGCATACTCGTCGATCTCGCGCATAAAAAATCGATCGACATGCCAATCTCGGCAGCGGTCGAGGCGGTGCTGGCCGAAGAGATCGAGATCGACGCGGCGATCGAAGCCCTGCTCAACCGCCCGGCCAAAGCCGAACTCGCCTTTGGCAATTTGGCCACGGGCCGATAAGGGCCGACAAAAATGTGGGAGTCGTCACCCGATTCCACTGCCATGCTCGCAGCAAGGGGTTGACACTCGTCACCAACAATGACCGGGAGTTTAAGCGCGTCCCGGGTCTATGCATTGAAAATTGGACTGCTTGAGCGGCAGGATGCCGGCCTACCCGATTTTGTGCACGGATTCCTGGGCGGCGAGACAGTGATGCGATCGCTGACGATCTTGTTGCGCTCCGAAGCTTGTCGAAGTGCTTTGTTCCTTCGTAAAATCCAAGATCAGCAGGCGCGGAGGACGTTAGGGGCCCGAGCAAAGTCATTCCGCGGCAAGCAGCATGTCGATGTCTTCAGCCGTCATGGCCGATGTTGGCGCGCCCTCATGGTCGAACAGACTTTCAGCAAGCGCACGTTTCTTTTCCTTCAGCACCTCCATCTTTTCCTCGATCGTGCCGGTGACCACTAATTTATGGATAAAGACGGGCTTGTCCTGACCAATGCGATGTGCGCGGTCGATCGCCTGCTCTTCAACCGCGGGATTCCACCAGGGGTCATAGAGGATCACCGTGTCGGCGGCGGTGAGATTGAGGCCTGTGCCGCCGGCTTTGAGGCTCACGAGGAAGACCTGCTTCTCATTCTCCTGAAAAGCGCGGATTTCCTTTTCGCGGGCGCGCGTCTTGCCCGTCAGCAGCGAATAGGCAACGCCCTCGGCGTCGAGGCCCGGACGGATAAGATCGAGCATGGAGGTGAATTGCGAAAAGACGAGAATGCGTCTTCCCTCATCGATGAGTTCGGAGAGCATCTCTTGGAGCCGCTGCAATTTTGCCGAGCCCGCCTTGTGCATGCTGCGGTTTTGAAGCTTCAGCAGGCGCGGGTCGCAGCACGTTTGGCGTAGCTTCAAAAGTGCATCGAGAATCACGATCCGGCTGCGGGCAAAGCCTTTCTGGGCGATGGCCGCGCGCACGCGCTCATGCATGGAGAGGCGGATCGCTTCATAGATGTCACGCTGCGCCGGCGCCATTTCGACGCGTTCAATGATTTCCGTCTTGGGCGGCAGCTCGCTTGCCACCTCCTCCTTCGTCCGGCGCAGAAGAAAGGGCCTGAGCCGCTTGGCGAGCTGCCGGCCACGTTCGAAATCGCCATGTTTCTCGATAGGAGTTCGGAATGCCTGTGTGAAAGCCCGTTGATCCCCGAGAAAGCCCGGCGCGACGGTGGCAAACAAGGACCAGAGTTCCCCCAGATGGTTTTCGAGCGGTGTCCCGGTGAGACAGAACCTATGGCGCGCATCGAGGCGGCGGATGAGCTTCGTCGTGGTAGCATCAGGGTTCTTGATCGTTTGCGCCTCGTCGAGAAACAGAATGTGCCAGTTCCGGCCCAAAAGCACATCTTGGTCGCGCGCGACCAACGGATAGGTCGTCAGGACGAGGTCACTCGCAGCGATCTCGTCGAACTTTTTGCTGCGGTCCTGACCGTGCAATGTCAGAATTCGAAGATCCGGCACGAATCTTTCCGCCTCGCGGCGCCAATTGGCCATCAGGCTCGTCGGCGCCACGACGAGCGCCGGCAGATCGAGCCGGCCGGCTGATTTTTCAATGGCGACGAGCGCGAGCGCCTGCACTGTTTTGCCGAGACCCATGTCGTCGGCGAGCACCCCGCCAAAGCCGACCTCGCGCAGAAAGGCGAGCCAGGAGACGCCCTGCTGCTGATAGGGCCGCAATTGCGCAGTAAAGCAATCCGGCAGGCTGACCGCTGGAATCCCGCCGTTGGCAGCAAGCTTGCGGCCCATTTCCCTCAACCGTTCGCCGCCGCGCCAGGCCACGCCGGCCAGAGCCGATGCCGCTTCGAATTCGGCAAGGGCAGCGGCATCACTGCGAGTGAGACGCAACCGGCCGTTTGCGTCGGACATGGCGCCGCCGCAGGCGAGTTCGTAAAGAGCGGTGAGGATCGGAAGAAGACGCGCCATGGGCAATGCAAGAACACGCCCGTCGGGAAGTGCTAGATAATAGGGCGTGTCATCATTGGGACACGTCTCGAAATCCGCCGGGTCGAATGCGCGATCGCTGATTAATGCGACGAGGGGAGCGACAAGATCGATCTTCTCGCCATCGACTTCGATCCCAAGATCAAGCTCGAGCCAGTCGATGCCGGAAAC
>DAIESR010000059.1 GCA_027346205.1 Beijerinckiaceae bacterium | reverse complement strand
GCCCGAGACGCCGATGTATCTCGACGCCATCCTCGTCGATGAGGATCTCACCGGCGGGCTCGAACCAAGGCTCGGTGGGGCGCATTTGCGCACGCTCACCGTGATGGGATTTCCGTCGCAGACCTGGCCGGGGCTGCTCGACGACCTCAACCGCCTCGCGTTCCCCTATCGCTGGATGACGCGCGCCATCTGCCTCGACAAGACCGACGCCACCAAGCTGCTCGGCAAGATCCGCCGGCAATGGTTTGCCAAACGCAAATCGATCCTGGCGATGCTGAAGGAGGTGATGACCAACGAGGCCTCGGCGCTGATGGATACCGATGCTGCCAACAAGGCGCTCGACGCCGACGCCGCGCTGCAGGAACTCGGCGCCGATCTCGTCGGGGAGGCCTATGTCACCGCGACGGTGACGGTGTGGGACGAAGATGCCCGCATGGCCGAGGAGCGCCTCAGCCTCGTGGAAAAGGCGATCCAGGGCCGTGATTTCACGTGCCTCCGCGAGACGGTCAACGCGGTCGAGGCGTGACTCGGCTCGCTCCCCGGCCATGTCTACGCCAATGTGCGCCAGCCGCCGCTTTCCACGATGAACCTCGCGCATATGATGCCGTTTTCGGCGGTGTGGGCGGGCGCGGCGCGGGATGAGCATTTGCAGGCGCCGCCGCTGTTCTTTGCTCGCACCGGGGGCGCGACCCCGTTCCGCTTTTCGCTCCATGTCGGCGATGTCGGCCATACCCTGATCGTCGGGCCGACCGGCGCCGGCAAATCCGTGCTGCTCGCGCTGATGGCGCTGCAATTTCGCCGCTATGCGCGCGCCCAGGTCTTTGCCTTCGATTTCGGCGGATCGATCCGCGCCGCCGCCGTGGCGATGGGCGGCGACTGGCACGATCTCGGTGGCGCACTCGCCGATGAGGCGGCCGAAGCCGTCGCACTTCAGCCACTGGCGCGCGTCGATGACAGCGGCGAGCGCGCCTGGGCCGCCGAATGGATCGCGGCCCTCCTCGGCCGGGAATCCGTTGCGATCACGCCCGATCTCAAAGAACATTTGTGGTCGGCGCTCACCGCGCTCGCCTCCGCGCCGATGGCGGAGCGGACGATCACGGGGCTTGCCGTCCTGCTGCAGTCGACGGCGCTCAAGCAGGCCCTTCAGCCTTATACGGTGGCGGGGCCTTGGGGCCGGCTTCTCGATGCTGAAAGCGAGCGGCTCGGCGCCGCCGATATCCAGGCCTTCGAGACCGAGGGGCTGATCGGCACCGGCGCCGCGCCAGCGGTTCTCGCTTATCTCTTTCACCGCATCGAGGACCGGCTCGACGGCCGCGCGAGCCTGCTCATCATCGATGAAGGCTGGCTCGCCCTCGATGATCCCGGCTTTGCCGGCCAGTTGCGCGAATGGCTGAAGACGCTGCGCAAGAAGAACGCGAGCGTCGTCTTCGCCACCCAATCGCTCGCCGATATCGCCGGCTCGGCGATTGCGCCGGCGATCATCGAAAGCTGCCCGACACGCCTCTTCCTGCCCAATGAGCGCGCGCTTGAGCCGCAAATCGCCGCCATCTATCGCCGCTTTGGCCTGAACGACCGGCAGATCGAGATCCTGAGCCGGGCCACGCCCAAGCGGGAATATTACTGCCAGTCGCGACGCGGCAACCGGCTCTTCGAGCTTGGGCTCTCGGAAGTCGCCCTCGCTTTCACCGCCGCCTCGTCGAAGAGCGACCAGGCGATGATCTCACGCCTGCTCGCCGAGCACAGCCGCGACGGCTTCGCCGCCGCTTGGCTGCGCGCCAAGGGGCTCGACTGGGCAGCCGAGATGCTGATCCAGGAGCCCCCGCCATGATCCGCACCGCGCTTGCCGCAGCCCTCGTCCTCATCGCGGCCATCCCGCCGGCCAAAGCACAGTGGATCGTTTTCGATCCGACCAATTACGCCCAGAACGCGCTCACCGCAGTGCGTGAATTGCAGCAGGTCGATAACGGGATCCTCAGCCTGCAAAACCAGGCAGCGATGCTGGTCAATCAGGCGCGCAACCTCGCGAGCCTGCCATATTCCTCGCTCGGCGTGCTCGCGCAATCGAGCAGCGAGACAGAGCTTCTGCTCTCGGAGGCACAGCAAATCGGCTACAGCACCGGCGCCATCGATCAGGCGTTTACCGAGACCTACCCGCAGACCTATGCGAGCAGCGTTTCCTCCCCGCAGATGATCGCCGATGCCCAAACCCGCTGGCAGAATGCGCGCGCCGGTTTCCAAGACGCGATGCGCGTCCAGGCCGGTGCCGTGCAAAATCTCGGCGCCGCCAGCACGCAAACCGACGCCCTGCTCTCCTCGAGCCAGGCGGCAGCTGGCGCCTTGCAGGCGGCGCAATCGGGCAACCAACTGATCGCCGTCCAGGCGACCGAGCTTGCCGATCTCACCGCGGTGATGGCTTCGCTCGCGCGGGCGCAGAGCCTCGACGGCGCAAAGCGGCTCGAAAGCCAGGCGCAGGCACAGCAACAACTCCAAAACTTCCTCAATTATGGCGCCGGCTATCAGCCTGGCGCTGCGCAGATGTTTCATTGATGCCGAGGCGGGTTTTCACTGACCGCGCTGCCGCGTTGCAATCCGCGCCGAAGCGCGAGACCCGGGCACGGTCGCGCCCATGAGCGGCACCGGCGTCATCGACGGGTTCCTTGCAACCTTCACGCAATACATCGATTCCGGCTTCGGCCTGGTGCAAAGCGATGTGCACTGGCTGGCGAGCACGCTGATCGCGATCGATGTCACCCTTGCCGCGCTGTTCTGGGCGCTGGCACCGGATGAGGACATCCTCGCCCGGCTGATCAGAAAGACGCTCTATGTCGGCGTCTTCGCCTTCATCCTCGGCAATTTCAACAATCTCGCGCAGATCATCTATAATTCCTTCTCGAGCCTCGGCCTCGAGGCCGGCGGCGGCACCATCACCGCCCAACAGCTTCTGCAGCCCGGGCAGCTCGCCGAGATCGGCATCGATGCCGGCAAGCCGATCCTGAGCGCGATCTCCGGGCTGGTCGGGTTCACCAGCTTCTTCGACAATTTCGTCGAGATCGCGATCCTGCTGATCGCCTGGCTGATCGTCATCATCAGCTTCTTCGTCATCGCGATCCAGCTTTTCGTCAGCCTGATCGAGTTCAAGCTGACGACGCTCGCCGGCTTCGTGCTGGTGCCGTTCGGGCTTTTTGGCCGCACCGCCTTCCTCGCTGAAAAAGTGCTCGGCAATGTGGTGGCGAGCGGCGTCAAGATCCTCGTCCTTGCCGTCATCGTCGGCATCGGTGCGACGATCTTCGGCGAATTCACCACTGTGCTGAACACGCCACCGACGATCGCCGACGCGCTGACGCTGATCCTCGCCTCGCTCACCCTCCTTGGCCTGACAATCTTTGGCCCCGGCATCGCCAACGGCCTCATCGCCGGCGGGCCACAGCTTGGCGCAGGGGCGGCGATCGGCACCGGCCTTACCGTGGCCGGGATCGGCGGCGCTGGCATCGGTCTCGCCGGCGTGGGCATCGGTGCGGTTGGCGCGGCAGGCGGCGCCATCGCCGACGCCT